>DASVPC010000021.1:0-18292 GCA_036383055.1 Rhizobium sp.
CGTTCACCGCCGGCGGCGAAACCGAGCAGTCCGTACGCGCCGAACGACTTGAGAAGCTTGGGCTGGCGCTGGCCTTGCCGGAAGCGGGGCTGACGACGGATCAGCTCGTCGGGGCCATCGATAAGGCGCTCTCGCAACCGAAGCCTTCGACCCTTGATATCGACCTCACCGGCGCCGAACAGACGGCAGCGATCATGCGTGATTTGCAGTCAACAGTGGGGTGACGCTCTGTCACTTCTCCCCGTCGTTTTGCCCCCCTCGTCTTCCGCAATCTTGTGATATAAAATGGGAAATCAATGAATCGGGAGGAACCTGGGCGAGAGACCGGGGCGTCCCGTTTTCGATATGGGGCCGCGCATCCAAAATGAACTCCTCCCGCACCTCTGCAACATCGGCGCCGGCATTTGTGGCGAAGACTGTTGAATTTGGAAGCATGCAATAAGCGATGGAAAAAAGTCTAGCGCGTTACATCTGGTCGAATACCCGGCTGGAGCAGATTTGGATACTGACGATCGTCGCCGCTTCGATGATCCCTTACTTTCTGTCTTTCGACCTGCCGAAGCAGATCGTCAACGGACCCATTCAGGGCAAGGGTTTCGAACATCCCGGCGACACCCAGACCTTCATGCATATCGCCTTCGACCTACCCCTGATCGGGCATGTGGAGGTGTTCGAGGGCCTGCATCTCACGCGCTTCTGGATGCTGATCGCGCTTAGCCTGGTGTTCCTAGCGCTCGTCGTCCTCAACGGCCTCTTCAAGCTCTACATCAACACCTATAAGGGCCGGCTTGGCGAACGCATGCTGCGCCGCATCCGCTTCGAGCTCATCGACCGCGTGCTGCGTTTCCCACCGGCCCATTTCAAGCGGGTGAAGCCGGCCGAAATCGCCACCATGATCAAGGACGAGGTGGAGCCGATGGGCGGCTTCACCGGCGACGCTTTCGTGCAGCCGGCCCTGCTTGGCGGCCAGGCGGTCACCGCCCTCGTCTTCATCATCATGCAGAATTTCTGGCTGGGCATGATCGCCGCCGCCATCGTCGCAGTGCAGGCAATCGTCATTCCGCGCATGCGCAAGCGGCTGCTCGAACTCGGACGCCAGCGGCAATTGACGGCACGCGAATTGTCTGGCCGCGTCGGCGAGATCGTCGAGGGTATCGGCACGATCCATGCCAACGACACCTCCAATCTGGAGCGTGCCGACATTGCAGCTCGTCTCGGACTGATCTTCTCGATCCGCTACGATCTCTACCAGTGGAAGTTCATGGTGAAATTCATCAACAACTTCCTCGCCCAGGTGACACCCTTCCTGTTTTATTCGATCGGCGGCTACCTGGCGCTGCAAGGCCGGCTCGATATCGGCCAGCTCGTTGCCGTTATCAACGCCTACAAGGATCTGCCGGGGCCGCTGAAAGAGCTGATCGACTGGGATCAGTCGCGCCAGGACGTTCAGGTCAAATACAATCAAGTGGTAGAACAGTTCAGCGTCGACGGGCTGATCGATCCGAAGATCCAGCTTGTCTCGCCCGCCCCCGCCGGCCGCATCACCCATCCTCTGGTCGCCACCAACATCACCGTGGTCGATGATAGCGGCGCCCGCGTGCTGGATCACGTTTCCGTCGAAATCAATCCCGGAGAGACCGTGGCGATCGTCGGCGAAAGCGGCGCCGGTGGCGAATATCTTGCCGAGGCGCTGGGCCGGTTGGTTCGGCCGGATACGGGCCGTACGACAATCGATGGACGCGACTTGCTGGAATTGCCGGAATCACTGACGGGACGGCGCATCGCCTATGCTTCGTCGGATACGTTCTTCTTCCACGGTACGCTGCGCAGCAATCTTCTCTATGGCCTGAAGCACGCGCCGCTGACCGCAGTCGCTTATGACGAGAAATCGGCGAACAAGCTCAAATGGCAGATGATAGAGGCGCGTCGTGCCGGCAATCCGGAACTCGACCTTAACAGCGACTGGGTCGATTATGCCGCCGCCGGCGCCACCGGTCCGAACGATATCTATGCCGTCATTCGTCCGGTTCTCGATATCGTTGCCATGTCCCAGGATATCCTCGACATGGCGCTGCGCTCGACCGTCGATACGGAAGCGCATGAGGATCTCACCTCGCGCATCGTCGAGCTGCGCCAGGCGCTACGGCTCAGGCTGAAGGAGGAAAATCTCGAAGAGCTTGTCGTGCCCTTCGAATTCGATGCCTACAACCCGCAGGCGACAGTTGGCGAAAACCTGCTGTTCGGTACGCTGAAGCGGCCGCAGATGACCAACCGGAAGCTCGCCGCGCATCCCTATTTCCAGCAATTGTTCACGGAGACCGGCCTCAACACCGACCTTTACGACATGGGCTTGGAAATTGCCGAGAACGCCGTCGAGCTCTTCACCGACCTGCCACCGGACCACCCCTTCTTCCAGCAGCTTACCTTCATGACGCCGGAAGATATTCCGACCTACGAGGCGCTACTGCAGAAGCTGAACGGCAAGGGTTTCTCGGCCGCTTCATCCGACGAGCGCTCAGCCATCATCCGCCTCAGCTTCTCCTATATTGAACCTCGCCACCGCTTCGGTCTCCTGACCCAGACGCTCATGGAGAAGATCGTCACGACGCGCGCGAAGTTCTACGAGCACATCCCGGCCGATCTCGCCGAGGTGATAGAGCGTTACGACCCCGAGCGTTTCACTGCCTCGGCAACATTGATGGACAATGTGCTGTTCGGCAGGATCGCGCACCAGCAGGCGAACGCGCCGGAGCGCATTCACTCCATCATGTACGACGTATTCGAACGGCTTGGCACGCAGGACAGCGTGCTGTCGATCGGGCTGGATTTCGATGTCGGATCCGGCGGCAAGCGGTTGACCAACGTGCAGCGGCAGAAGCTCAATCTCGGCCGTGCCCTGCTGAAGCGGGCCGACTACATCATCTGCAACCGCCCGCTGCCGGCGCTCGACCATCGTATCCAGGATCAGATCCTCCGCTCCATCCTGAATGAACTGGAAGGGAGCGCGTATAAGCCGGCACTCATCTGGGTGCTGTCCAACCCGAATTTTGCCGAGTTGTTCGATCGTGTTCTGGTCTTCAACCATGGCAGCCTGGTTGAAAGCGGCACGACGACCGATCTTTTAGAAAAAAACGGGATGTTCAAAGAACTGTTATCGTAATATCCTATTGCGCGGGGATATCTGGGGCCTGAAACCGGGGATTTGAAGCTCATGCTTCTGAAGGACGAAGTTGAAATGCTGAAACGGGTGCCGATTTTTGCGCGCATCGCACCCGCGAAATTGAAGTTGTTGGCATTCACCTCGGACCGCGTCAGCTATAATGCCGGCCAGGCGCTGTTTCATCAGGGCGACCAGGGCGACGCGGCCTACGTTGTTCTTTCAGGAACTGCTGATATTCTTGTCGATAGTCCGGCCGGCGAGATCAAGGTCGCCGAAGTCGACGTCAACTCCATCGTCGGCGAAATCGCCATTCTCTGCGATGTTTCCCGCACCGCCACAGTCAAGGCGACCTCGCGGCTGGAGGCACTGAAGATCAGCAAGGAACATTTCCTGAAGCTGCTTAGCGATTTCCCCGAAATGGCCGTCGAAATCATGCGCGTCCTCGCCGACCGCCTCAATCACACCACCTCAGAACTCACCGCCGCCCGAAGCCGTCAGCAGCAGCCGCACTCGATGTCGACGCATTGAGATCGAGCTCTTGATGGGCTGTCACCGCCCCTAAGGGGCGCTTTGCATCTCTGACTAGGGACTGTCGTAGCGACAGCATGCAGCCTTGTTGATGCCGTTCTGACGTCTCATACGTGCCTCACTTTGTTTGCGCTGAATTGTCGGTCATTGATCTGTCAGCGCACATCAAACTGCATACAACGACGCCCCGCCGCAAACATCAGAGCTCCCAACGCGATTTAACGACATCGGCAACGACCAAGACGCTCTCATAGGAACGGATTTTGCAAGGTTACCAAAGTATTCTTGCTTTGGAGGTAATGCGTTTTGAAACGGGACACTTTGCGGCTCTTCCCTGCCGTGACATTGGTGATGGAGGGCACCGGGGAATATCGGCGTATCAATTCGGTACAGGCCGCCACCGAGACGCTGCTGGAACATTGGCCGATTGACGACGGCGAAGAGTATCTGACCGCGATAAAAGTATGCCTCGACGCGATGATGGGCGTCGTCCATCCGGACGCCGCGCGCGAAGCACTGATCAAGGCGGCGACGGAAGCCGGAGTATCCGTAATGCAGTGAGGCGCCATGGCCGCCTTTGCGGACCATGACGCATTCGATTAAACAGGACGGCCAAAGGGCGAAAAGCTCGCCCCGCCAAGCCCCTCTTCACGTCCCCATCAAATCAGCCCGCGCTCCGCCAGATTGCGCATCAGATGCGATACACCGAAGGTCCACGGCGCGCATTCTGTCGACAGCAGCACGCGATTTCGGAGCGCTCCGAGCCTGTCGTTGGAAATGGTGACGATGTCGCCGATCTTGTGGGTAAAACCTTGTCCTGGCGTATCTCGATCCTCCACCGGGGCAAACAGCGTCCCCATGAACAGCACGAAGCCATCGGGATATTGATGATGGCGACCGATGGTCTGGGAGACGAGGTCGAGGGGATCGCGGCTGATTTCCTTCATCGACGAGCGGCCATGCAGGACATAGCGGTCCTCGCCTTCGACCTTAAGGTCGAGATCGGCGTTGCGCACATCATCGAGCGTATAGGTTTCGTCGAACAGGCGAATGAAGGGACCGATCGAGCAGGATGCGTTGTTGTCCTTTGCCTTGCCGAGTAGCAGCGCCGAGCGTCCTTCGACGTCGCGCAGATTGACGTCGTTGCCGAGAGTAGCACCCCTGACCCGGCCCTTGCTGTCGACGGCGAGCACGATTTCCGGCTCGGGATTGTTCCACTTCGAGATCGGATGCAGGCCGACGTCGGCACCCGGCCCCATCGAGGACATGACCTGCGATTTCGAAAAGACCTCCGCATCCGGGCCGATGCCAACTTCGAGATATTGCGACCAGACACCCTCCTCGATCAGCGCCGCCTTGACCTTGGCGGCCTCCGGTGAGCCGGCTTTCAGATTGCGCAGGCTGTCGCCGATGAGCGCAGTGACCTTGCCGCGGATCGATTCCGCGAGATCCGGGTTGCCGGCGGCACGCTCCTCGATGACGCGTTCGAGCATCGAGCGGGCGAAGGTGACACCGCAAGCCTTGATCGCCTGCAGATCGATGGGAGCGAGGAGATGAACGGCCGACAGGTCGGCCTTTGCGGAGAGCAGATCATCGAGCCTGGCGACGGCTGCGCCTTCTTGCCCGCGGACAAAGCCAACCGGATCATCCTTCTCCAACAGGTCACGCATGGTCGGCGCCTCTTTCGACGTGATGTCGTAAAGCGCACCGTCACGGACCACGACAAGGGCCGGCCCCTTCACATCCGGACGCCACACGCGCCCGACGAAAGTTCCGGTGCTGAAAATATCCGAACTGGCCATGTTTTGCTCTCTCCCAAGATGTGCCGTCGTTTCTAGCGCAGTCGGAGCGGCTTTTCCATCCGATATCGGTTTGGAAAATAGAGGCTTTTGGATTTTCCCCTTCTTCGGGAAGGCCAAAGAGGCAAGGCCCCGCAGCGATGCTGCGGGGCCTTCCGGCCGCAAAAACCGGGAGAGAGTGGTTTCAGGCGGCCTGAACCTTGCGGGCGCCGCGCGCCCATTCCGGCAACCAGTCGCCGTGCGCGGCCAGCAGATCGTCGGTGAGCGACCAGATCTGGTCGAGATCGAGTTCGGCTGCCGTATGCGGGTCCATCATTGCCGCGTGGTAAATGTGCTCACGGTTCTCAGTCATCAAGGCCTGAACCGTCAATTCCTGCACATTTACGTTGGTGCGGATGAGCGCAGTAAGTTGCGGCGGCAGATCGCCGATGAAAGTCGGCTGAATACCGGAGGCATCAACCAGGCAGGGAACCTCGGCGGCGCAATTATAGGGCAGCGAGGTGATGCAGCCATTGTTGCGCACATTGCCGTAGATGACCGAGGACTCGCCGGTCCAGACCGAGTTGATGATCGAGGAAGCGTACTCCTTCGATTGCGTGACCTCGATCTTGTCGGCGTTGCGATATTCGTCGGCCTGGTTCTTCCAGCGCGCGATCTGCTCGATGCAGCGCTTCGGATATTCGTCGAGCGGAATGCCGAACTTTTCGATCAGGTCCTCGCGGCCTTCCTTGATGAAATAGGGCGTGTATTCGGCGAAATGTTCCGAGCTTTCCGTGACGAAATAGCCAAGCCGCGTCAGCATTTCATAGCGCACCTTGTTCGGGCAGCGCGGGTTCCAGCCGGGCTTAGGAGCGCGTCCCTCGCGATAGCCACGCACGAGATCCGGATAGAGATCACGGTAGGAGCCATCAGGCTGGCGATGCTCGAACTTCAGGTAGAAGGCCATGTGATTGATGCCGGCCGAGCGATAGCGGATTTCCTCGTAGGGGATGTCGAGATCGTGAGCCAGTTCCATTGCCGTGCCCTGTACCGAGTGGCAGAGGCCGACCTGCTTGATCGTCGGGTATTTCTCGGCGATTGCCCAGGTGTTGATCGCCATCGGGTTGACGTATTGCAGCATCACCGCGTCGGGGCAGACGGCGAGCATATCCTCGCAGATCTTCCAGAGATGCGGCACGGTACGCAGCCCGCGCATGATGCCGCCAACGCCGAGCGTATCGGCGATCGTCTGGCGCAGGCCATATTTCTTCGGTACTTCGAAGTCGGTCACCGTGCAGGGCTCGTAGCCGCCGATCTGGAAGGCGACAACGACGAAATGGGCGCCGTCCAGCGCCTTGCGCTGATCGGTAAAGGTCTCGACGGTGGCCGATGCGCCAAGCGTCGAGGCAAGCTTACGCACGACGATGGCGCTTTCTTCCAGCCGCTGTGGGTTCAAATCCATCAGCGCAAATCTTGCGCCCGAAAGCGCCGGACGCTGCAGAACGTCGCCGATGATGTTCTTCATGAAGACGGTGGAACCGGCGCCGATAAAGGTGATCTTGGGATTGCCTGTCATTTGAAATCTCCTGAATGCTAGGAAGCTACCTCGAACGCCGCTTTGACGAGGCGTTCGGTGTAGGCGGTCTTGGGATGGGAAAGAACGTCTTCGACCGGTCCTTCTTCCACGATCTTGCCGTGCTGCATGACAATGACGCGATGGCAAAGGGCGCGGACAACCTTGAGGTCGTGCGAGATGAACAGGTAGCTCAGACCCCGCTCATCCTGCAGCTTGCGCAGGAGGTCGATAATCTGTGCCTGGACGGAAAGATCGAGCGCTGAGGTCGGCTCGTCGAGCAGAATGAATTCCGGCTCGAGCGCGATGGCGCGGGCGATGGCGATACGCTGGCGCTGGCCGCCGGAGAATTCATGCGGGAAGCGCGACAGGATGTTCGACGGCATGCCGGCGCTCACCAGTGCCTCCTTCACCCGCTCCAGCCGCTCGGCCCTGTTGGCGCCGATATTGTTGACCACCAGCCCCTCGGAAATGATCTGGCCGATGGTCATGCGCGGGTTGAGCGAGGAGAATGGATCCTGGAAAACGACCTGCATACGCGAGCGCAGCGGCCGCATCTCGGCGCGCGAGCGGCCTTGGATCGCCTCGCCGTCGAAGTAGATCTCGCCGCTATCGGCATCGATCAGCCGCAGCAGCGCCTGCCCGAACGTGGTCTTGCCGGAGCCGGATTCGCCGACAAGGCCAAGCGTTTCGTGGCGGCGAAGCTCCAGACTCAGACCGCCGACGGCGACAAGCTCGCGCAGATCCGGCTTGAACAGGCCGCCATGACGCAGCATGAAGGCGACCTTCACGGACTTGCCCTCAAGGATGGTGCCGCAATCCGGCGGCAGCGGCTTTGCCTGCCCCCGCGGCTCGGAGGCAAGCAGATGCCGCGTATAGGGATGCTGCGGATGGGCAAAGAGCTCTTCCGTCGTATTGTGCTCGCGCATCTCGCCATGCTGCATGACATAGACATAGTCGGAGAACTGCCGGACGACCGTCAGATCGTGGGTGATCAGGATCACCGCCATGCCGAGCTGCTTTTGCAGGTTCCGGATGAGATTGAGGATCTGTGCCTGCACGGTCACGTCGAGCGCGGTCGTCGGCTCGTCGGCGATCAGCACATCCGGATCATTGGCGAGCGCCATGGCGATCATCACGCGCTGGCGCTGGCCGCCGGAAAGCTGGTGAGGATATTGCTTCAGCCGCGCCTCCGGATCGGGGATCTGCACCTGCTTGAGCAGGTCTAGCGCCCGTTTCTCCGCCTCGCGCCGGCTGGTCTTGCGATGAACGCGGATGGCTTCGACGATCTGACTGCCGATCGTATAGATCGGATTGAGCGAGCTCATCGGCTCCTGGAAGATCATCGAGATGCGGTCGCCGCGCAACTGCCGCCGGGCGCGTTCGGAGAATTTCAGGACATTCTTGCCGTCGTAGTTGACGCTGGATTTCTCCGAAACCACGGCGCGCTTGGTGAGCAGCCCCATGATCGTGCGGGCGGTCACTGATTTTCCAGAGCCTGATTCTCCAACGATGGCGATGGTTTCGCCACGATAGAGCTGGAAGGAGATGTCCTTGACGGCATCCACGATACCGTCCTCGACCTTGAATTTGACCGCGACATTGCGGGCGTCGATGACGGGCGACACCGTTTTGCCGGCGGCATCGAGCCTGATATCGGGAGCAAAGGGATTGACGAGTGTGAGGGTCATGATCCGTCTCCTCTCAATAGGGGTCGATCGCGTCACGCAAGCCGTCGCCAAGCGCGTTGAACGCAAAGACGGTGACGAGCACGAAAGCGACGGGCGAGAGGATCCAGGGATAGGAGCCAATGACCGAATAGGTGGAGGTATCCTGCAGCATCAACCCCCAGGAGATCAGCGGCGGCTTGACCGCAAAGCCGAGAAAACCAAGGAAGGATTCGAGCAGCACCACGCTCGGGATTGCCAGCGTCACGGCGACGATGACGTGGCTCATCACGTTCGGAAAGATATGCTGCAGGATGATGCGCCGATCGGTCGCCCCGACCGCCATCGCGGCGCGAACATAATCTATTCTGGCCAGGGCCATCGTCTTGCCGCGCACCTCACGCGACATCTGTGCCCAACCGAGCGCCGACATGACGACGATGACGAAGGCGAGGAAGACATTGGTCGGCGCCGTCACCGGGATCAGCGACGTCAGCGCCAGATAGAGCGGCAGTTGCGGAAAGGCGAGCACCAGCTCGACGAAGCGCTGGACCCAGGTGTCGAAAGTGCCGCCGAAATAGCCGGACACCATGCCCACCGTCGTCCCGACGACGGTAACGATGAAGACGACGGTCAACGCGATCATCAGCGAGATACGCGAACCGTAAATGGCGCGGGAGAGGACGTCGCGGCCGAACTTGTCGGTGCCGAGAAAATGCACCGGCTGCCCGTCGGTCGAGCCGAAGAGATGGCGGTCACCGGGGATCAGGCCAAAGAGCATATAGGGTGTGCCCTTGACGAAGAAGCCGAGCAGGCGTGGATTGTTGTAGTCCGGCCCGACCACGGGCTGGAAGGTGACGGGGTCGAGTTCGTCGCTCTCCGCTAGCGCATAGACGCGCGGCTGGAAGACGAAATTACCGTCCTTGTCGTGAAAGCTGATCACCTGCGGCGGTGCAAAGCCGGTGTCGGTGGCCTTGGGATCGTCGGGTGAAATAAACTCGGCAAAGAGCGCCATCAGAAGCAACAGGATCACGAGGATCAGGCCGCCCATGCCGGTCCAGGAGCGCTTCAGGCGACGCCAGACGAGTGCGATATAGCTCTCATTGCCGCCTTTCAGCGTTATTTTTTCTTCAAGCTGCGGTGGCGATGTGCTGAAGGCGAGCATCAGTGGATCCCTCCTTGTTGGCGAACGCGGGGATCGAGCAGGGCAAGCAGTACATCGGCGATGATGTTGCCGACGATCAGCGTCGCCGACAGCACCAGCATGAAGGTCGCGGTGACATAGACGTCGCCGACCGCCATGGAACCGACAATCGCCGGCCCGACGGTGGGCAGCGCGAAGATGATGGCGGTCTCGATTTCGCCGGTCAGCATGTAGGGCAGCACGACGCCCTGATACATGACGAGCGGATGGAGCGCGTTCGGCACGGCATGGCGCATGACGACGGCGCCGCCGGACAGGCCCTTGGCGCGGGCGGTCTCGACATATTGCGCATTCAGCGTGTCGAGCAGATTGCCGCGCATGACGCGCATATTATAGGCGAGGCCGCCGAAAGTGGCGATCGCCACGACCGGCCAGACATGTTTGACCAGATCGACGAACTTGTCCCACGACCATGGGGCACCGCCATATTGCGGCGAATAGAAACTGCCGATTTCCGAGACGTTGAGCTGGAAGACCAGGATATAGACGATGATCAGTGCCATCAGGAAGCGCGGCACCGTCATGCCGAGGAAGGATATGCCGGAGAGCAGGCTGTCGATCCAGCTATATTGCCGCGTCGCCGCCCATATGCCGAAACCGATGCCCAGGATGGAAGCCAGGATATGGCAAACAAGGGCGAGCGCCAGGGTCCGCGGCAGGCGCTCGCCGACGACGTCGGCGACAGGCTTGTTGTAGAACATGCTGTAGCCGAAATCGCCCCTCGTGACGATGCCGCCGATCCAGTTGAAATATTGCACGATGATCGGCTTATCGAGCCCGTGTTCCTGGCGGTAGGCCTGCGCCTGCGCGTCGGCGACGGCAAAGGATGCGCCGCCCTGGTTCATCATCTGCGAGCGGATGTAGTCGGCATAATCGCCCGGCGGAGCCTGAATGATGGCGAAAGTCACTACGCTCAGAATCATGAGCACCGGTATGGCTGAGGCTATACGCATGAGCAGGAATCGCAACATGGAACGGTTCGCTTCTCTTGTTGCCGCCGGCGGTCTGCATCCCCTCGGGATCGCACGGGCCGGCTGTGTTCAACTTATGCCCGGCTGCACCGTGATGCAGCCGGAATTCTTGACGTCGGTCCGGTGCCGGCATTCGCGCCGGCGACCGTGATCAGTTGATCGGGCCGGCGCTGCCAGGGGCGCCTGGGAGCTGCTGCGGGAACAGCTCGTATTTGCCCTGCTTGTCGGCCGCGACCCACATGCGTTCACGGATGATGGAGTCTTCCGCCCAGTTGAACATGAAGATCGGCGTGCCCGGAGGAACGTTCGAGAAGCGCTTGTTGATGATGAGCGCGCCGGGATATTCCGTCAGACCGATGTTGTAGAGATGCTCGGTCGAGAGCTTCTGGTACTGTTTCATCAGGGCCACGCGCTCGCTGCTATCCTTCGAAGCGGTGAACTTGTTGACGACGTCGACCATCTCCTTTTCAAAGGGCATCAGGTCCAGTTCGCCGCTTTCCGGCGCACGGTGGTTCCAGCTCGTGCGTGGACCGACCGGCGCAAGCTGTTCGGTGTTCTGCACGACGGAGGCCAGTTCGGTACTGTTGCGGCGGACCATCCAGTCGAAGCGGCCGCTGTAGTTGGCATCGTCGCGCTTCGGGCCATCGAGCGCGTTGATGATGACGCGAATTCCGAGCTTCTCCATCTGGCCGACGACACCTTCGGCAAGGCTCTTGTCGGTTGTGTAATCGTTGCTGACCAGCAGGGTGATTTCGACATTCTTGCCGCCGGCCGTGCCTGCGGGGAAGTTGACGATGCCATCGCCGTCCGTGTCCTTGAGACCAGCCTTTGCCAGCTCCGCCTTCGCGCCAGCGAGGTCGAACGGATAGTAGACGGTGGATGCGCGGTCATAGAAGCTGGTGCCGGACGACAGGCCGCCCGGATAGATCGCCGTGAACGGCCCCTTGACCAGGGAATCGCCGATCGCCTTGCGGTCGAGCGCCATGGTGATGGCCTTGCGGAAATCCTCGTTGCGGTTCAGCTCGCGAACAGCTTGTCCACGAGCGTCCGGGGCACCCCAGCCATTGGCGGAAAAATTCATCTGCAGGTTATAGCCAATGAGGCGCGGCCCGAAGGCGAGACGTGCCGGCGCGTCCGGCTGGGCGGCGCGCTTCAGCGAGGCGACGAAGTTTTCCGGCTGCTCCAGATTGGAGAGGTCGGCGGAGCCGGCAACCGCCTGCACGTCGCGATCCGCCCAGGTCGAGAGCTTGTAATGCAGTTCGTTGAGATAAGGCAGCTGATTGCCCTTCTCGTCGACCTTCCAATAGTAGGGGTTGCGGCGCAGAACGATGATGTCATCGGACCGGTATTCAACCGGCACCCAACCGCCCATGACCGGCATGTTCATGAATTCCGGTGGGAAAGCATTCTTGAACTGGTTGTAGGTGTTCTTCGAATATTTCGGATGCTGCGGCTTCAGGATATGCGACGGGCCTGGGCAGAAATTCGGATAGGCCATCGTGTAGAGATACTGCTTCGGGAAGGCATCCTTGAAGGTCCACTCGATGGTATAATCGTCGACTTTCCTGAGTGTCGTTCCCTCACCGAAGGCTTCCGGCGATGCGCCGCCGCCAAGCGGCGAGACGTTCGGATCGATGACCTCGTCTTCCCAATAGAACATGATGTCGTCAGCGTTGAATGGTACGCCGTCGGACCATTTCGCGCCTTCGATCAGGTGCATGGTGAGCTTGTGGCCGTCCGCCGACCATTCCCATCCCTTGGCGAGGTTCGGTAGCGGCTCGGTATCCGTTGCCTCGACCTGGAAGAGTGGCGCGGTGCGCGTCAGGCACTCGGACAGGGCGATATCGATGCCACCCCAGCCCTGGGTCTGGCCGGCACCATAGTTCCAGCCTTCAGGCCGGCCGCCGATGACATGGCGCAGCGTGTCGCCATAAACGCCGGTGCCGTCAGGCATGTTGCCGGTCTTGTAGACGAGCGGCTCCTTCGGCAGGCGATCCTTGGCCGGCGGCAGCTTGCCGGTCTTGACGAACTTCTCGGTCACCCAATCCGGCTCGTGATATTCGGGCAGCGCCTTGAATTCCAGGATGGAGTCGCGCGCCACATATTTGATCTTGCCTTCAGCCGGAAAGACCGGCGGCACCGGTGGTACGGTCGGCTCGGATGCGTGGGCGGCACTCATGGCAATTGCCGATGTGGCAATCGTCATCGCCGCAAGAATGCTGATCGGTCGAAAATGTCTCATCGTTTTCTCTCTCCCCTTATCGCGAACGTCCCGATGGGAACGCCGCACTCCTCCGTCGAACAGGAACCAGTTGGCTTGATGCGGCGAGGCCTTCCTCCTGAAAGTCCCGCCACGGCCACCGTGTCCTGAATTTTCATGCGCTAGCCGGCCTGTTTCAAAGCCGCCTTCTCCGCTCTCAACTCCTCGATCGAGCGGACGTTGCGGCTGGCCGCACCCTTCCAGTCACGGGTCTTCACCTCGGCCCGCGATAGACGATCCTTGGCACCCTCGACGGCATGGGCATATTGCGGCAACCAGCGTGCTTCCGCGACGACCATTTCGTCAACCATCTGCCAGACTTCCTCCGGCGTCGAAACGGCACCGACCAGCGGATCATGCAGAACGGCGAGCTTCAGCAGATCGAGATCGCCGCTGATGGCGGCATGCACCGACATACGCTGGACATTGATCGAGGAAATGCAGGTGGCGGCGCAGGCTTCCGGCAGCGTGATGCCGGCGACCATGTTGATCCCGAAGCGATCGACGAAGCCGGGCGATTCGATGATGGCGTCGGCCGGAAGATTGGTGATGACACCGTTGTTCTTGACGTTGAAGTGGCCGCGATAGACGCGATTGGTCTCCAATGCCTCGAGAATATGGCTCGCATGTTCGTTCGAGCGTCGAGCCGGGTCGATGGGCTGCGACGCGCTGTCGAGGATCTGCTGGAATTCCGTCTCGAACCAGTTGCGGGTCTCGGTGGAATGGCGCAGATAGCCGCCCGTCTCGCCATGGATCCAGTCGGACATATCGATCCATTTGCTGATCTCGTCCGGCCGCTTGCGATACCAGGGCAGGTATTCCGAGAGATGGCCGTTGCTTACGGTGGAGTAGACCCCGAAACGCTTCAGCACGTCGATGCGCAGCTTTTCCTGCTGCGAGAAGACCGGATGCGCCTCGAATGCGGCGACCAGTTCGTCCTTGCCGATCTTGCGGCCATTGAAGCGGAGATCGGTGAACCAGGTCTGGTGGTTGATGCCGGAGCAGATATAGTCGAGTTCCGACTTGTTCTTAGCGCCGAGCACCTCGGCGATCTGCTCCGCACCATGCTGGACGCCATGGCAGAGGCCGATCGTATCGACCTTGCCATATTCGATCGCCGCCCAGGTGTTCATCGCCATCGGGTTGGCATAGTTCAGGAACTTCGCGCCGGGTTCGGCGACCTCGCGGATATCCTTGCAGAAATCGAGAATGACCGGGATGTTGCGCTGGCCATAGAGAATGCCGCCGGCGCAGATCGTATCGCCAACGCATTGATCGATACCGTATTTCAGCGGGATGCGGATATCTTCGGCATAGGCTTCCAGCCCGCCGACCCGCACGCAACTGATGACGTAGCGCGCACCGGAGATCGCCTTGCGGCGATCGGTGGTGGCCGTCACCCGCGTCGGCAGCTTGTTCGCCTCAACGATCCGGTCAAGGATCGCCTTGATCATCGAGAGATTATGCTCGCTGACATCGGTCAGCGCGAATTCAACGTCCTGGAACTCCGGCACGCAGAGAATGTCGGTGAACAGCTTTTTCGTGAAGCCGACGCTACCGGCACCGATAATGGCGATTTTGAAACTCATGATCCTCACCTTGAAGTCGATCGAACAATCAGCAGCGGAAAAGAGAATGGTGTTTTCGTCCCATAATCGCACGGTGCCGGGCGAGAGGGCAAAACAAGCATTTTCTCCTCCTCCTGCCGGTCCTCATCGGCAGGTATATGCTGTTTTCTGGCGGGATTATGCCTATAATCGCCGGATCGACCAGAGAACAATTATGCTTTCAAGGGTAATTTTGTGCTGCAAGATTTGATCGCCAACGGCCAGACCATGCGGACCGTTTCGCTGCCGCGCGGCCGCCATCGGCTGCATGCCATGCCGACCAGCGCCGGCTATGAAATCCGGGATAACGAGCCCTACGATTGGGACGGACGCCGGCGCGGCCTGACGCCGTTCACAGTGCTGCAGCACACGATCAGCGGCAGCGGACGGCTGCGTTACGAGAACCGCAATTACCGGGTCGATCCCGGCGATACGCTGCTGGTGCTGGTGCCGCACAATCACCGCTACTGGCTGGAGAAAGGCGAACGCTGGGAGTACTTCTGGATCTCGATGAATGGCGAGGAAGCCCTGCGCATCCACCGCCTGATTCTCGCCGCCGCCGGACCGGTGCTGAAACTGCAGCCGGCGACGATCGATCATCTCGCCGATTGCGGCCTGCGGCTCGTGCGGGGCGCCGCGACACCGGCCTCCGCTTCGGCGGTGGCTTATGAAGCTGCCATGGCGCTTTATGACGATGTCTTCGGCTCGCACGCCGTCGCCGCCGATCGTTCCGCCATGCAGGCAGTCATCGACTATGTCGCCGCCAATCTCGACCAGCCCCTCCCCGTCAGCGCACTTGCCAGGGTCAGCGGCCTCAGCCGCGCTCATTTCTCCCGGGTCTTTGCCGAGAGCGAAGGCTTGCCACCGGCCGAATATGTCCTGCAGCAGCGCATGCAGCGAGCCGCCAAACTTCTGACCAAGGCCGCCTTCATTCCGGTCAAGGAGGTGGCGATCATGTCGGGTTTCGACGACGCCAATTATTTCTCGAAAGCCTTCCGTCGCATCTACGGCATCAATCCCACCGAATTCCGCACCACCGGTATGTATGCGGCCGTACGCAGTCCTGGGGACGACGGCAGAGGCGCGAAAGGCAAACAGCCGAATCACCCTTGATGGTCCTGCGGCATGCCGCCGCATGCGTGCTCTCCAACCGACCCTAAGAGCCTAACTTTCTTGACATAACGGCCGCAGAAGTAAGCTCTGGGAAAGTCGCCCGGAAACGTTTTCGGCAGAATCGCCGATCCTGCCTCCGATTGCGTTGCGCCATGGCTGGAGGCCTGTATAGATATCGCCCGCCACGGCCATGATCGCGTCACGGCCGTGCCTCTTTGTCCAAGCAACATCTGTTCGTCCCGGGTGAGACGGGCTCTTCTGATAGGATTGAATATGCGTTCTGTTGTCGCTTTCAACGAATCCTGGACTTTTCACGAAGGCTTTTCGGCCGCCGATGCCGGCAGCCGCCAGGAAGGGCAACCGGTCGCATTGCCGCACACGGCGGTCGAGTTGCCGTTCAATTATTTCGATGAGAAATCCTATCAGCGCGCCTTTACTTACCAGAAGCTCCTGCCCTGGAGCGCCGACTTCTCCGGGCGGGAAGTGTCGCTCGTTTTCGACGCCGCCATGGCCGATGCGGTGGTCTATCTCAATGGTGAGGAAATCGTTGCGCATCAGGATGGCTACACGCCCTTCGAGGCGAGGCTGACAGGCCGCCTGAAGCAAGGCGATAACCTGATCACCGTCAAGATCGACGGCAGCGAGAACCCGGAGATCCCGCCCTTCGGCGGCCGTATCGACTATCTCACCTATGCCGGCATCTACCGCGACGTCTGGCTCAAGATTGCAGCACCCGTCTCGATCGCCAATATCAAGGTCGAAACCGACAACGTGCTGGACGACAACAAATCCGCGACGGTCCGCTGCGATATCGCCAACCCGCAAAGCCTCGCCTTCAAAGGCACGGTGACCGCAACTCTCCGCGCGCCGGACGGCAAGGTGCTCGCGTCTGCGACTACGGAGACCTGCGTCGGCAGCGTGAGCTTCTCCTTCGACAATCTGGCCGGCATCTCGCTGTGGGACCTCGACAGTCCGGTGCTTTATACGCTCGAGGCCGAACTGAAGACCGATCATGGCGCCGACCGATATTCGACGACATTCGGTTTCCGCACCGCCGCCTTCACCGACGAAGGCTTTCTGTTGAACGGCCGCAAGCTGAAGCTGCGCGGTCTCAACCGTCACCAGGCATTTCCGTACGTCGGCTATGCCATGGGCCGCTCGGCGCAGGAGCGCGACGCCGAGATCATGAAGCAGACGTTGAAGTGCAATGTCGTGCGTACTTCGCATTATCCGCAATCGAAATGGTTCCTCGACCATTGCGACCGCATTGGCTTGCTGGTGTTCGAAGAGATCCCCGGCTGGCAGCACATCGGCGGCGAGGAATGGCAGCAGGAATCGATCCGCAACGTCCGCCGCATGATCGAGCGCGACTGGAACCATCCGTCCATCATCATCTGGGGCGTACGCATCAACGAGTCGCAGGATTCGCATGATTTCTACGCCGAGACCAATCGGCTGGCGCGTGAGCTCGACCCCACCCGCCAGACCGGCGGTGTGCGCTACATCACCGAGAGCGAAATGCTCGAGGACGTCTACACGATGAACGACTTCATCCTCGGCAACGAGGAGCTGCCGGGCTCCAATCGACCACGAACGCCGCTTAGGCCGCAGCAGGAAAATACCGGCCTCTCGAAGAATGTGCCCTATCTGATCACCGAGTTCGGCGGCCATATGTACCCGACGAAGATCTACGATCAGGAGCAGCGCCAGGCCGAGCATGTGCGCCGGCATCTGGAGGTGCTGAACGCGGCCTATGGCGACCCCTCGATTTCCGGTGCCATCGGCTGGTGCATGTTCGACTACAACACCCATAGCGACTTCGGCTCCGGCGACCGCATCTGCTACCACGGGGTCATGGACATGTTCCGCGAGCCGAAATTCGCGGCCTACGCCTATGCCAGCCAGTGCGAGCCTTCCGAGGACGTCATCATGAAGCCGGTGACGATCTGGGCGCGCGGCGAACGCAATATCGGCGGGGCGCTGCCGCTGATCGTGTTGACCAATTGCGACGAGGTCGAGCTGCGTTACGGTTCACTCACCAAGCGTCTCGGTCCCGATCGCGAGAGCTTCCCGCATCTGCCGCATCCGCCCGTCATTTTCGACCATCGCAATTTCACCCCGGACGAACTCGGCGTCTGGGGCATGGAGTGGGAAGACGCGCACTTCACCGGCTACGTCAGCGGCAAGCCCGTCACAGAGCTGCACATGGTCGCTAATCCGCTCCCAACGAAGCTGGAGGTAAAGGCCGATAGCCTGACGCTGCGTGCCTCCGAGCGCGACACGACCCGCGTCATTATCCGTGCGCTCGACCAGGCCGGTACCCGCCTGCCGTTCCTCAATGACGTCGCAACGATCAAGGTCGCCGGTCCGGCAAAACTGATCGGGCCGGAGACCGTGGCCTTCCAGGGCGGCACGACGGGCTTCTGGCTGC
>DASVPC010000022.1:0-13145 GCA_036383055.1 Rhizobium sp.
ATCAGCAGATATTTGGCGCGGCGCGACAGCGACGTGATGCCGCGGCCGGAGGCAAGGCGCGAAAACTCGGCCGGAAAGGGAAAGCGCAGGTCGTTGCGCCGCAGTTCCAGCGCTGCGAGCACCGCCCCTTCCATGGAAGGAGCTAGCCCGCGCCTGACGGTTTCGACCTCTGGTAATTCCGGCATCTCTATCCATCTTTATGTTTCAACCGCTTATGATCTGGGCTATAGCCCAAGGGCATTGCGGCTGGTGATCTGGCTGATGAGATAGCGTGGCAAACGCGATTTCGCTATGGTCCGCCGCTGAATACTGCATAATTCCTTAAATCGGCATCGATTTAGGGATTAAATTATGCAGCAGATTTAAAGTGCTACAGCGACCTTTGCGCGTCACATATGACGCGCGGCGCTGCAGTGTAACGGAGTTGAGCTGATGGCAGAAAGCCGCACCTCCGCCGATGGCGGCATGGAAACATCCTATGGCTTCCGCGAGGTCGCCGATGGCGAGAAGCAGGGCCTCGTCAACGAGGTGTTCCACAAGGTTGCCAAACGCTACGACATCATGAACGACGTCATGTCCATGGGCCTGCACCGGGCCTGGAAGGACGCGATGATCTCGGCACTCAATCCGCGCAAGGATCCGGGCTACAAGGTTCTCGATGTTGCCGGCGGCACGGGTGACATCGCCTTCCGCATCGTCGAGGCTTCCAATCGGCTGGCACATGCGACCGTGCTCGACATCAACGGCTCGATGCTCGGCGTCGGCGCCGAGCGCGCGGCGAAGAAGAAGCTCACCGACAACCTCACCTTCGTTGAAGCCAATGCCGAGGAGCTGCCCTTCGAGCCCAACTCCTTTGACGCCTATACGATCGCCTTCGGTATCCGCAACGTGCCGCGCATCGACGTGGCGCTGAAGGAAGCCCATCGCGTGCTGAAGCGTGGCGGCCGGCTGCTGGTACTGGAATTTTCCGAGGTCGACCTGCCGCTGCTCGATCGTGTCTACGAGGCCTGGTCCTTCAATGCCATTCCGCAATTCGGCAAGGCAATCACCGGCGACGCCGAGCCCTATCAGTACCTGGTGGAATCGATCCGCAAGTTCCCGAACCAGCAGGATTTCGCGACGATGATCCGCGAGGCCGGTTTTTCGCGCGTGAACTTCACCAATTATACCGGCGGCATCGCCGCCCTGCACTCCGGCTGGAAGCTCTGACGCATGACACCGAAGAATATGACGCGGTTGTCGGTTGTCATCCTGCGAGATCTTGAGACACGATGAGTGGTTTCAACGCATATTTCAGCCTTCTCCGGGTCGGCTGGGTGCTGGTGCGCGAAGGCGTGGTTATTTCGCTTCCCTCGGAAGGCCTGCCGCCCTCCATCAGCCTTGCCAAATCCTTCGTTGGCATGTTTGCCCGCAAGCGCGCCAAGAGCCAGGCGCGGAGCGACCGGCTCGCCAAGGCCGTCGAGCGTCTCGGCCCTTCCTATGTGAAGATCGGCCAGTTCCTGGCAACGCGGCCCGACGTCGTCGGCGTCGACATGGCCGATGATCTTTCGCAATTACAGGATCGCATGGCGTTCTTTCCGCATGCGGCGGCAAAGTTATCGATCGAGGGCTCGCTCGGCCGGACGATCGATGAGCTTTATACCAGCTTCGGCGAACCAATAGCGGCCGCTTCGATCGCCCAGGTACACCCGGCCGAAGTCGAGACAGCAGAGGGCCGCAAGCGCGTTGCCGTCAAGGTGATCCGCCCCGGCGTGCGCCAGCGCTTCGTCAACGATATCCAGGCGATGTATCTCGTCGCCCATCTGCAGGAGCGTTTCCTGCCATCCAGCCGACGGCTCAGGCCGGTCGAGGTGACGCGGACGCTGGAGCAGACGACGAAGGTCGAGATGGACCTGCGGCTGGAGGCGGCCGCCCT
Organism: Rhizobium sp.; assembly: GCA_036383055.1. Lineage (GTDB taxonomy): Bacteria > Pseudomonadota > Alphaproteobacteria > Rhizobiales > Rhizobiaceae > Rhizobium. Next base: position 1,916 of record DASVPC010000022.1, read on the forward strand.
TTCCGAGATCGCTGAGAATACCGAGAAGGATCCGGGCTTCCGTGTCCCCAAGGTCGATTGGGAGCGCACCGGTCGCGACGTCATCACCATGGAGTGGATCGACGGCGTCAAGATGTCCGATGTCGAGGGCCTGAAGGCCGCCGGCCACGATCTCAATACGCTCGCCGACACGCTGATCCAGTCGTTCCTCAGGCATACGCTGCGCGACGGCTTCTTCCACGCCGACATGCATCCGGGCAATCTCTTCGTCGACGCCACGGGCATGATCGTCGCCGTCGACATGGGCATCGTCGGGCGGCTCGGGAAGAAGGAACGCCGCTTCCTTGCCGAAATTCTCTACGGCTTCATCACCCGCGATTATATCCGCGTCGCCGAAGTGCATTTCGAGGCCGGTTACGTCCCAGCGCATCACAATACCGAGAGTTTCGCGCAGGCGATCCGCGCCATCGGCGAGCCGATCCATGGCCAGCCGGCCGAGACGATCTCCATGGGCAAGCTCCTGACGCTGCTCTTCGAAGTGACCCAGCTTTTCGACATGGAGACCCGCCCGGAACTGGTGATGTTGCAGAAGACCATGGTGGTGGTCGAGGGCGTGTCGCGCATGCTGAACCCACGCTTCAACATGTGGAAGGCGTCCGAGCCTGTCGTCGGCGACTGGATCCGCACCAATCTCGGACCCAAGCGCATCGTAACCGACCTCAAGGACGGTTTGAAAGCGGCCGTGAAGCTTGCGGAGGCTCTCCCCGAAATCGCCGCCAAGACCGAGAAGTTCCATCACGAACTTCTGCATATGAGCGAAAACGGCGTGCGATTCGATCCGCAGACCGCCGAGGCAATCGGCAAGGCGGAGGCCAAGCACAGCCGCTCGGGCCGTTTGGCGCTCTGGATCATCGCACTCTCGCTGCTCTATCTGGCCTGGCATTTGAGCTGACCTGTTTCAGCGGCTCCAGATTGGAGCGGCTGGTCGCAAGGGGTGGATTCCTGTCCTTTCGCTTTGCAGCTACACTCAGCGAATCTCCGCGGCGCCCTCGCACGCTGAGCCGTAGCCCGAGGAAAGCAGCAAATGCCAGATGATGATCGCACCACGATAATTCATCGCAGGACACTCGAATCGGCGGCCATGTTGGCAAACGTCAAACGAGCGATGGCAATCACCGCCAAGCTTAACCGTTTGACGTTCGATGACGCGGACGAAATTCGGGCTTTGTTCAGCGAACTTATCGGTAAAACGGTAGACGAAAGCTTTTTGCTGATCCCTCCGTTTTATACTGCCGGTGGAAATGAAATTCGCGTCGGGCGGAATGTCTTCGTCAATCAGAACTGCACGTTCTATGACCTTGGCGGCCTCGACATCGCCGACGATGTCATGATCGGGCCGAACGTAAGCATCATCACGGCCGGCCACCCCCTTGAACCTTCACAGCGACGTTCCACCACGATCGGCAAGCCAATCGTAATTGAGAAAAATGTGTGGATCGCAGCCGGTGCGATCATCATCGGTGGCGTAACGATCGGAGAAAACTCGGTCATCGCCGCAGGTTCGGTCGTCACCAAGGACGTTCCCCCGAATACCTTCGTCGGAGGAAATCCGGCGCGGGTCATTCGTTCGATTGGTGACAGCTGAGGGAGACTTCTGTGCGGAAGTCCTAGTCGACGATAAACAGCTTGGCGCCCGTCTTCGTTGACGAGCGATGCGCGGCATCGCCGAAATCGGATACCTGATAGCCCATGCCCTTCGTCAGGACCGAGACCCGCCCGTCCTTCAGCTCGGAGATCAACTCTCCCTCGAGCACGTAGATAACGTGGCCGCGATCGCACCAATGGTCCGCGACATAACCGGGTGAATATTCGACGACACGGACGCGGATATCTCCGATATTCAAGGTCCGCCAGAGCGCATGGCCGCTCTCGCCGGCATGCCTGACCGGAGGAACCTCATCCCAATTCGTTGTGGTGAAAGCGAGCTCCGGAATTTTCATCTTGCTGATCTTCTGAGGTTGGACGGATGCTTCGGTATGAAAACGGTCGCGCAACCTATTGGTCAATCCCGCACGCCCACTTTCAGCTATAATGTGTCATCGACCGTGCCGCCGCATGTTTTGCGCACGCTTTTCATGCGCGGCATAACAGGTGTTCATCATTTGGGATATCCCTCAATCGAGGATGCTCGCATAGCTTTGCGGAAAAGGAGAACAGCGAAGATGGAGCGTCAGAAGGCCGGCATCGAACTCACCGGGCATCCCCTGGGGTTCAGCGATCTGGTGCGGATCGGCGCGGGCGTCGCAATGCCGACAGCATCGGAAAGCGGCATGGCGCGGGTACACACGGCGCGCGAGGTTCTCGAAAGCACGATCCAGTCCGGCATGCCCGTCTATGGCTCGACCACCGGCGTCGGAGCGATGAAGGATGTGGAGTGGTCGCCCGAAGACCTCGACGCCTTCAATCTCGGCCTTGTGCGCGCCCATCATTTCGGCACCGGTGCGCCCTTTTCCATGTCCGTCGTGCGCAATGCCATGGCGATCCGCGTCAATACGGCGCTGACCGGCAAGGTCGGCTGCTCGCCGGGCCTGATCGACGCCTATCTCCAGCTTCTGCATACGGATGTCATTCCCGTCGTCCGCCGCACCGGCTCGATCGGCTGCGCCGATATCGGCCTGATGGGCCAGATCGGCGCGGTGCTGACCGGGGTCGGCGAAGCCGTCTATCGCGGCCGGCGCATGCAGGCGGCCGATGCCTTTACCGCTGCCGGCATCGAGCCGGTGAAGATGCTGCCACGCGACAGCCTTGCCTCGCTCAGTGTCAATGCCGTCAGCTTCGCGGCCGCCGCCGAAACCACCCGCAATGCCGCCTCCTCAATCCGGGTGCTGCTGGCAACCAGCATGATGGCGGCAGGTGCACTCGGCGCCTCGCGCGATCCCTGGTATGCGGTGCGCCATGTCGGCACGGCGCGGGAAGCGCTGATCGGCGCATGGCTCTGCAACGCTTCGGAAGAATGGCCATGGCCCGTCGCGACGCATGTGCAGGACCCGCTGAGCCTGCGCATGATCGGCCAGGTCTATGGCGCGGTGATCGAGAATCTGCTGACCGCCGGTCATAAGATCCTGGCTGCAACCGGCCGCTCCGACGACAATCCCGTCATCGTCGACGGGCGCGTCATGACCTCCGGCGGCTCGCTGCCGCTCGACGTCACCATCCTGCTCGAAGCCGCCGTCATCTGCATGGCGCATGCGGCACGCAATGCCTTCAACCATTGCGTCCTGCTCGGCAACGGCCAGCGGCGCGGCCTGCCGGTCAATCTGGTGCCCGAAGGCAAGATTGCCACCGGCTTCGGCCCGATCATCAAGCTTGCCGGCGAGATCTTTTCGCGGGTGCTGTCCATGTCCAATCCGGTCTCGGCGCAGTCGCTGGTGGTGGCGGCCGGCATGGAGGACGAGGCCGCCTTCCTGCCGCTGGTGATCGAGCGCTTCGAGCGGCAGATGCGGGCGCTGAAACGCCTCGCCGCACTGGAAGCCCTTCTCTCGGCGCAAGCGATCGACATTCTCGGCGACAAGCCGGAAGGGGTTGCCCGTATGCTCTACGACGTCGTGCGCAAGCATGCCGACTTTTACGAGGTCGACCGGCCGCTTTCGGCCGAGGTCGAGGCGATCGAGGAGGAGCTGGCTTCCGAGGCCTTCGTGTCCGAGATGATCGCCCATCAACCGATCCTTGCCTATGATGATTTCTTCGCCCTCGGTTCGCTGGAACGGGTCGAAGAACGGCTTTATCGCGACACAGTGACAATCTGAACGGAGAGAATGGATATGGCTGACTTCGATCTCGTTCTGCAGGGCACGGTGGTTTTGCCGGACCGCATCGTGGAAGAAGGCTATGTTGCCGTGCGCGACGGCAAGATAGCGGAGATCGGCATCGGCATTCCCCCGCAGGCCCGCGAACGGCATCTGCTCGGAAAAGCGCTGATCCTGCCCGGCGCCATCGACGCCCAGGTGCATTCGCTATCCCAGAAAGACCAGGAAGACTTCATCTGGTCGACGCGCTCGGCGGCCGCCGGCGGTGTCACCACCATCGTCGACATGCCCTATGACGAGGGCAATCTCGTCTGCTCGGCGGAGGCCGTGAAGAAGAAGATCGACCATGCTTCGCCGCAGGCGCGCGTCGACTTCGCACTCTATGGCACGGTCGACCCGGAAGAAGGCCCGGCGCGCATTCGCGAGATGGTCGAGGCCGGCGTTGCCGCCTTCAAATTCTCCACTTTCGGCACGGACCCGAAGCGTTTCCCGCGCATCCCGCCGGCCCTGCTCGATGCCTGCTTCGCGGCCATTGCCCCGACCGGACTGACCGCCGGCGTGCACAATGAGGACGACGAGGCGGTTCGAGCCTATATGGAGCAGGTGAAGGCCAGCGGCGTCACCGACTATCGCGCGCACGGCCTCTCCCGTCCGCCGATCACCGAACTGCTTGCCATGCACACGATCTTCGAGACCGGTGCCAATACCGGCTGCCCGGCGCATGTGGTGCATTGCTCGCTTGGGCGCGGCTACGACATCGCCCGCGCCTATCGCCGCGACGGCTTCGAGGCGACGGTGGAATGCTGCATCCATTACCTGACGCTCGACGAGGAAAACGACGTGAAGCGTCTTGGCGGCAAGGCGAAGATCAATCCGCCGATCCGTCCGCGCGCCGAAGTCGAGACGCTGTGGCGCAAGGTGGCGGAAGGCAATGTCTGGCTGGTCTCGACCGACCATGTCAGCTGGTCGGAGAACCGCAAGACCAATCCGGATATGCTGGCGAACGCCTCCGGCGTGCCGGGACTGGAGGTCATGGTGCCGCTCTTCGTCAAGGGCGCATTGGATCGCGGCGTGCCGCTCACCTGGGCGGCGAAGCTGATGGCGGAGAACCCGGCTAAGCATTTCCGCCTCGACCATATCAAGGGCGCGCTGACACCGGGCAAGGATGCGGATATCGTCGTGCTGGAGCCGCGCGAAACCGTCTATGACGTCGCCTCGAGCGGCAACAATATCGTCGGCTGGAGCCCTTATAACGGCATCCGCCTGCCCTGGACGGTGTCCGCCACCTATCTCAGGGGCAAACAGATTACGGACAAAAACAAAGTACTGGCCGAGCCGGGCAGCGGCAAATTCGTCCGCCCGCTTCCCCGTCAGATTATTGCTGGTCAGATTATTGCTGGTCAGACTATTGCTGGAGAGACTGCCTGATGAACCAACCGAAGCGCAACCTGCCCGTCAACGCCGATCGCATCGCCGAAGATATCGACGCGCTGGCCAAGATCACCGAACCGGATCACCCTTGGACACGCCGCGCTTTCTCGCCGCTGTTTCTGGACGGCCGCGCTTACATCGACGCACGGATGAAGGCGGCGGGACTGGAAACCCGCATGGACGCCGCCGGCAATCTGATCGGCCGGCGCGCCGGCGCAAAGCCCGGCCTCGGCACCATCCTGGTCGGCTCCCACTCCGACACAGTGCCCGATGGCGGACGCTTCGACGGCATTGCCGGCACGATCGCGGCGCTGGAAGTCGCCCGCTCCTTGAAGGATCAGGACATCCAGCTGGATCACGATCTGGAGATCGTCGATTTCCTCGCCGAGGAAGTCAGCATCTTCGGCGTCTCCTGCATCGGCAGCCGTGGGATGACCGGGCAGATACCGGAAGCATGGCTGACGCGCGTGAGCGGCGACCGCAATCTCGCGCAGGGCATCGCCGAGGTCGGTGGCGATCCGGCGACGCTGCTTGCGCAGAAGCGTCCTGATCTTGCCGGCTTCCTCGAGCTGCACATCGAGCAAGGACCTATCCTCGAAGCCGAAAACAAGGATATCGGCATCGTCACCGCGATCGCCGGCATCACCCGCATCGAGATCACCGTCGAAGGCCGCGCCGATCATGCCGGCACGACGCCGATGGGCCGCCGCGCCGATGCGCTGGTAGCAGCCTCGCAACTCGTGCTCGATATCCGGAGCCAAGCGACAGAGCAGGCGAAGACGCCGGGCCATTTCGCCGCTACGGTGGGCGAATTCCGCATCGAGCCGAATGCCGCCAATGTCGTTCCCTCCAAGGTCGTGCTTTTGATCGACGGGCGCGCGGAAATCCGCAGCGATATGGAACAGTTTTTGGCCTGGATCGATGGTGCCGTACAAAAAACTGCCGAGGCTTTCGGCGTGACGATCAAGCTGCCTGTCCGCGTCTCCGACAATTTCCCGACGCCCGGCGATGCCGGTCTGCTGGAAACGCTGGAGCGCGCCTGCGAAACTGTCGGGGCCAAACATCGCCGTATGGCGTCCGGCGCCGGCCATGACACCGCCTGGGTCGCCAAGGTCGCACCGGCCGCCATGATCTTCGTGCCCTGCAAGGAAGGCCGCAGCCATTGCGCCGACGAATGGGCCGAAAATGACGATATCGCCATGGGTGCCGCCGTTCTCTTCGAAGCGGTGCGCGACATGGACAAGAGCTTACAGAAAACCAGCCAGGAGTAGCCGGATGGGACGCATACTCGTAGCCAAGGATGTGGAAGCAGCCGTCAAGGGCGGCTCGGTTTATGCGGCCGGTGGCGGTGGCTGGGCCGATCATGGCCGCATGCTCGGCTATGCCGCCGTCAATGTCGGCAAGCCGGAACTGGTGTCGATCGACGAGCTCAATGATACCGATTGGATCGCGACGGCCGCCGCCATCGGTGCTCCGGCCTCCACCACGCCCTGGGAAATGCAGGGCATCGACTATGTGAAGGCCGTGCAGCTATTGCAGGACGAGCTTGGCGAAAAGCTTTCCGGGCTGATCATCGGCCAGAACGGCAAGTCCTCGACGCTGAACGGCTGGCTGCCATCGGCCATTCTCGGCACCAAGGTCGTGGACGCTGTCGGCGATATCCGCGCGCATCCGACCGGTGACATGGGCTCGATCGGCATGGCGGGTTCGCCCGAACAGATGATCCAGACCGCCGTTGGCGGCAATCGCGCCGAGAACCGCTATATCGAGCTTGTCGTGAAGGGTGCGACGGCGAAGATCTCGCCGATCCTGCGCGCCGCATCCGACCAGTCCGGCGGCTTCATCGCCTCCTGCCGCAATCCGCTGCGCGCCTCCTATGTCCGCACCCATGCAGCGCTTGGCGGCATCTCCATGGCGCTTGCGCTCGGCGAAGCGATCATCGAGGCGGAAAAAAAGGGCGGCAGTGCCGTCATCGACGCGATCTGCAAGACGACGGGCGGCCATATCCTGGCCGAAGGCACGATTACCAAGAAGGATGTCGTCTACACGAAGGAAGCCTTCGACATCGGCACCATCACGGTCGGCTCGGGTGAGAAGGCCGTCACTATGCATGTGATGAACGAATACATGGCGGTCGAAGACACTGATGGTAAGCGTCTGGCGACATTTCCCTCGGTCATCACCACACTATCGCCGGAAGGCGAACCCTTGAGCGTCGGTCAGCTGCACGAGGGCATGCATGTCTTCATTCTGCATGTGCCGATGGACATCATTCCGCTCTCGGCCAGCGTCCTCGACCCCACGGTCTATCCTTCCGTCGAAAAGGCGATGGGGATCGAGATCGCCAAATACGCCCTGGCCGGCAAGAAGGGCTGACATCAGGAGGCGCAGATGGCCCGCGACGCTGGTCTTGAGGAACTGCTGAGAGAGGATCTTGGGCAAAGGCCCGGGCTCAGCGAAAAAACGATGTTCGGTGGCTGGGCCTTTCTGCTCAACGGTCATCTCATGTGCGGCGCCCGGGAGGATGGACTGCTGATACGCCTCGGCAAGGGCAACGACAGCTGGGCGCTGGAACTGTCTGATATCAAGCCCATGCTGTTGGGCCCGCGGGAAATGCAGGGCTGGGTGCGCGCCGGGCCGGAGGCCTACGGCAACGACATGCTGCGCAAGCGGCTGCTACTTGCCGCGCTGGACTTCGTTGAAGGCCTGCCACCGAAATAACAATAATCAGGGAAGGGAATTCCATGCCGAAAGCCAATCCACGTCATCCAAAATTCCCCATTCCGGGCGGCCCGGTGCTGCGCGCCAAGGGCTGGCGGCAGGAAGCATTGCTGCGGCTGCTGGAAAACGTGCTTTCCGTCGGCGAGGACCCGGACAATCTCGTGGTCTATGCAGCACTCGGCAAGGCGGCGCGCAACTGGGCGGCGCATAAAGGCATCGTCAAGGCGCTGACCGAGATGGACGAGGATCAGACGTTGCTGATCCAGTCCGGCAAGCCGATCGGCCTCATCCGCACCCATGCCAAGGCACCGCTGGTGATCATGGCCAACTGCAACATCGTCGGACAATGGGCGAAGGCTGAAGTCTTTTACGAATTGCAGCGCAAGGGTCTGATCTGCTGGGGCGGGCTGACGGCCGGCGCCTGGCAATATATCGGCAGCCAGGGCGTCATCCAGGGCACCTATGAGATCTTCATGCGGATCGCCGAGCGCCGCTTCGACGGCGACCTCCTCGGCCGTTTCGTGCTGACCGCCGGTCTCGGCGGCATGGGCGGCGCGCAGCCGCTGGCCGGCCGCATGGCAGGGGCAGCCATCCTCTGCGTCGATATCGATGCGGAGCGGGCGAAAAAACGCCAGGAGATCGGCTACCTCCAGGAGATCGCACCAAACCTCGATGCGGCGCTGGCCATGATCGACGCGGCGGTGAAGGAGAAGCGGGCGCTGTCCGTCGGCCTCGTCGGCAATGCGGCGGAGATCTATCCCGAGATCGCCCGGCGCGGCATCGTACCCGATATCGTCACCGACCAGACCTCGGCGCATGATCTCGTCTACGGCTATGTGCCGAAGGGCATGAGCCTTACCCAGGTCAAGGACCTGCGCGACGACGGTCAGGGGCAGCTGATGGCCGCAAGCCGCGCCTCGATCGTCGAGCATGTGAAAGCCATGCTGGATTTCCAGAAGAAGGGCGCTGAGGTCTTCGACAACGGCAATCTGATCCGTACCCAGGCGAAGGAAGGCGGCGTTGCCAATGCCTTCGATATCCCGATCTTCACCGAAGCCTATCTCAGGCCTCTTTTCGCCCGCGCCATCGGCCCCTTCCGCTGGATGGCTCTGTCAGGCGAGGAAAGCGATATTGCCCGCATTGACGATCTGCTGCTGGAGATGTTCCCCGACAACAAGATCATTACCAACTGGATCCGGCTCGCCCGAGAGCATGTGCCCTTCGAGGGCCTGCCGGCGCGGATCGCCTGGCTTGGGCACGGTGAACGCACGGATCTCGCCCGCCGGGTCAACGAGCTGGTGGCGAGCCGCGAACTCAAAGGCCCGGTCGCCTTTTCACGGGACCATCTCGACGCCGGCGCCATGGCGCATCCGAACATCATGACCGAGCGCATGAAGGACGGCTCCGACGCCATCGCCGACTGGCCGCTGATCGACGCGATGATGCTCTGCTCGTCCATGGCCGACCTCGTCGTCGTCCATTCCGGCGGCGGCGGCTATGCCGGCTATATGACCAGCTGCGGCGTCACCGTCGTTGCCGATGGCACGGCAGACGCCGACGAGCGACTCGACCACGCCTTGACCAACGACACGGCGCTAGGCGTCATGCGCTATGCCGATGCCGGCTATGAGGAGGCGCTGGACGAAGTGGCGAAAAAGGATGTGCCCTATATCCGTCTCGGATAAGGGCGACTGTCTTTCCTGACACCGACAGTCTATGGTCGCGGCCAAATCCTCCCCTTAATGAGAGTTGCCCGTGATCCCCTGGACCCTGCTTGATACCGCGAAAATCCCCAATGGCGGCGGTGAGTTGCGCCTGAAGCAACGCGGCCAGGAATTCTCCATCATGCTTGGCACCAATGAGCTGATGAACAGTCGCCTCAGCGGATCTGAGCGGGCGCTGGCCACGCTTTCCTGCGAAAAGATCAAAGGCCGCGCCGCGCCGCATCTCCTGATCGGCGGGCTTGGCATGGGCTTTACCCTGCGCGCCGCCCTCGGTGAATTGGGTGGGGATGCAAAGGTCACGGTTGCCGAGCTGGTTCCGGCCGTCGTCGCCTGGGCGCGCGGGCCGATGGCCTCCGTCTTCGACAATTGCCTCGACGATCCCCGCGTCGCCATCCATGAGGGCGATGTCCGCCCGCTGATCCGCGCCAGCAAGGCCGCCTATGACGCCATCCTGCTCGATGTCGACAACGGGCCTGACGGCATTACCCACGAGGCCAATGACGGCCTCTACGACTTCAAGGGCCTGAGGGCCGCCCACGACGCACTGCGCCCCGGCGGCATCCTCGCCGTCTGGTCATCCGGCCCCGACCGGGATTTCACCCGTCGGCTGCGCGACACCGGCTTTGCCGCCGAAGAGATCAACACCCGTGCCAACGGCAAGAGCGGTGCACGGCATGTCATCTGGCTGGCGCTGAAGGCCGGACGGTAGAAACCGTCACATTGAAATGTCCACCCAATTGCTATATATCAATGCTATATCTCAAAAGGAGCTATGGCATGGACACTGCAAAAATCTTCTGGTCCGGCCGCTCGCAGGCCGTGCGTTTGCCGAAGGAATTCCGGTTCGATACGGATGCGGTACGCATTCGGCGGCAAGGACAGGCGATCATCCTGGAGCCTATCGTCGAGGATTGGGATTGGCTGGAAGCAATCACAGGTCCCGTCGACCAGGATTTTGCCGAGGCGGCGACTGAACAGCCGGCCGAGCAGGAGCGCCCGGAGCTGGATATTTTCAAGTGAAATATCTGCTCGACAGCAATGCCGTTATCGCTCTGATGAAAGGCCATCCCGGTTTTGTGGCCGAGATCCGCAAACACAAACCCCAGGATTTCGCCATTCCGGCGATCGTTGCGCACGAGTTGTTCTACGGCGCCTATAAAGGCCAGCGCGTCGCCGATAATCTTGCGCGTGTCGACGCCCTGCAATTCGAGACACTGGATTTCGACAGGGAGGATGCACGCAAGGCCGGAGAAATTCGAGCGGCACTTGCTATCCTCGGCACGCCGATCGGCGCCTACGACGTTCTGATCGCGGGTCAAGCAGTGGCCCGCGATCTAATCCTGATAACGCATAATGTGCGGGAATTTCAGCGCGTCGAAAATCTGCGCTTCGAGGACTGGGAAACGGCCTAGAGCCCGTCGCTCGCGGCGAGATAGTTGGAAACCTCGATTAGATTGTCATCCGGATCGCGGAAATAGACCGAGAGGATCGGGCCGGTTGCGCCTGCGCGGCGGACCGGGCCTTCTTCGACGGTGACGCCTTCTGCCGCGAGGTGAGCGATCACGTCGT
>DASVPC010000023.1:0-15664 GCA_036383055.1 Rhizobium sp.
TCCCCGCCAACGCTTCCGCGATACCGAAACCGATGCCGCTGGCTCCACCCGTTACGACCGCGATCCTTCTGTCATTCATCATCTTCAACCCCATGCACTGAACGAAGTTCTTAGGATCAGCGTGGGAGCGCGATATGTCCAATACCGTTGATCTGCTCATGTGATATGATAAATGTATCGTATGCTCAGCCTGCGTCAGTTTCAGCAGTTTCTCGCCGTTGCCGAAACCATGAGTTTCCGGCGGGCGGCGGAGCGCCTCAATATGGCGCAGCCGCCGCTGACCGCCGCGATCCGGCAAATGGAGGAGACAATCGGCGTTCGGCTCTTCGAGCGGACGAACCGGATCACCGGCCTGACGGCGGCGGGCGAGGTTTTACGCGAGGAAGCCCAAAGAACGATCGCCCAGGCCGAACGCGCCGTGGCTCTTGCGCGGCGCGCGGGGACCGGGGAGATCGGGTCGCTTCGTATCGGGTTTGTCGCCAGCGCCGTGCGGCAGCTGCTGCCGATCCTCATCGCTGCGTTTCGGGAACAGCACCCGGCCGTTGCGCTGGAGCTTGAGGAAGCCCCGACGGCTCGGCAGATCGCCGCCATTCTCAACGATCGCATGGATGTCGGTATCGTCGCCCTCCCGCTCCCGTCCGGCGTCGAGCATCGCATCGCGGTACAAACGATGGTGAAGAGCCATCTGGTTGCCGCCATTCCCGCCCGTCATCCATTGGCCAGCGCCGCCGACACGCCGATTGCTTTGGCAGCACTTGCCGATCAGCCGTGGATCCTCTTTCCAGCGGGCGAAGGTCCAGGTCTTCATTCGACGATCCTGCACGCCTGCGCGGAGGCCGGCTTTACACCACGGATCGCCCAGCGCGCGGTCCAGATGGAAACCATTATCGGCCTCGTGGCGGCGGGTCTTGGGGTCGCCCTGGTTCCCAGCCTGTTTAACAAGACATCGCGCGAAGGGGTGGTCTTTCGGGAACTCACCGGCTCCGGCTCCCCCGTTCCTTACGAAACCGCGCTCGCCTGGCGGAAAGGCAATCATCTTCCCACCCTCGAAGCCTTTATTCGCACGGGGATTCGCGCGTAACGAAACGAACCTCGCCCGCTGAGGCGCAGATCCTGATCTCGTCGCCGAGCGACCATTCCGCAGCCCTCGCCGCCATCGCCGCGGGCACGCTCTCCGATCCGGGACCGGCAGGAACATCATAGGTGGCATGCGCGTCATGCGGCAGGAGCACGCCATAGCCAAGCCGCATGGCTGCGCGCGCGGTTGCCGCCACGCACATTTCGGAGAGCACGCCGCAGATCGCGACACTGCGGACGTCAAGTGCGGCGAGAATCTCGTCGAGATCCGTGCCGTCGAATCCGTCGTCCCGTTCCTTCCTCACCACCGTCTCATGTAATTGGGGAGAAAAGTACAGCGCCCAACCCGGCCGGGACGGCTCGTCCACCGCACCCGGCGGACCATCGTTCTGAAGGAAGATTATCGGTGCGCCGGTGGATCGGGCCGCTACGAGCAAAACCTCCACCATCACGACAAGCCTGGCATGTTCGGGGACCGCATCCGGTCCCGTCACAAAGGCATTCTGCACATCGACAACAATCAGGCCGTCGACCGCCTCGACTTGGCTTGCCTGCATCTCGTCCATCGATCGGTTGGCCTATCGGCGCGATTTGAAACTTATTGGGTAGTTGTGGTTCCAGTCAGCTGTCCGCAAGGGGGACTGCGCGGCCGTCCTGTACCAAATCCCACTGATCACTGATAAAGCCCGCCGGAGCGAATGAGCCGGTAGCCGATGCAATTGTGCTTCGAAAGATCGGTCAGGTTCATCGGGCGACCGCGGCGACGGAGGCCGGCTAACAAAAACACGGGAACCGAAGGTCGGCTGCCGGCTTGACCCGTCAATCCTCGTCCGGGACGGGCACCTTGAGAATGAGCGCCTTGTCGGCGGTGATCGCGTTGCCGTCATCCGTTCGGACATCGAGGCGGATGGGCCGGCCGGTGTCGCCATCGACCAACTTCGAATGCGGCTCGCCCGGCTCGAACAGATAGCGCTCCCCCCATTGCCGCAGCGCCACCATGACCGGGAAGAGATCGCGGCCCATGTCGGTCAGGTGATATTCCTGATGCGCGCCGCCATTGGGGGCCGGAACCGACGTGAGAATGCCGCGCTCGACCAGTGTGCGCAGCCGCTGCGCCAGGATGTTCTTGGCGATACCGAGGCTCCTCTGGAATTCGCCGAAGCGCGTCAGCCCGTCGAAGGCATCACGGACGATGAGCAGCGACCACCAGTCGCCGATCGCATCCAGCGACCGCGCGCTCGGGCAATAATTTCCGCTAAGGCTCTTCCGGGCGACCATGCATCTTCCTTCGATAGATATTGGTTGCATTATAAAACCGATCCGCTATTGATCAAATGGTTTCATTATAAAACCGAATCAATGGAGGAGCCGGGATGCGATCCGATGATGATGTGGTGCTGGACACCGATTTTGCCAAGCGAAAGGTAGCCTCCGACGAGACGGAACGGAGCGCATCCGGCCATGACGCGCCGCGCAAGACACCGCCGATGTCGCGCGCCGTCATGCTGCTGTTTGCGGTGGCAAGCGGGCTGGCGGTCGCCAATGCCTATTTCGCGCATCCGATGCTGGACGTGATGGCCGACGATCTCGGCCTGTCGCGCGCCCATGCCGGACTGATCGTCGGGGCGACCCAGGTCGGCTATGGGCTGGGGCTGATCCTGCTGGTTCCGATCGGCGATCTCATCGACCGGCGCCGGCTGGTGATCGCGCAATCGCTGCTTTCCGTCGCGGCGCTGATCGCCATCGGCTTTGCCTCCAGCGGCAACATGCTGCTTGTCGCGATGGCGGTGATGGGGTTGCTGGCGGTGGTAACGCAGGCCTTCGTCGCCTATGCCGCGAGCCTGGCCCCACCGGCCGAACGCGGCCATATCGTCGGGGTCGTCACCAGCGGGATCGTGCTCGGCATTCTGCTCGCCCGCACCGTTGCCGGCACGCTCACCGATCTCTCGGGCTGGCGGACGGTCTATCTCGTTTCGGCGGCTGCGACGCTCGTCATCGTCGCGTTGCTCTGGAAGGCCCTGCCCCGGCAGGAAGCGCGACCGGCGACAATGTCCTATCCGCGCCTGATCGGCTCGCTGTTCGGGCTGCTGGTCTCCGAGCCGGCGCTGTTGATCCGCGGCATCATCTGCATGCTGATCTTCGCCAATATCACGACGCTGCTGACACCGCTCGTCCTGCCGCTGAGCGCACCTCCTTTCTCGCTGTCACACACGGCGATCGGCCTGTTCGGCCTTGCCGGTGTGGCCGGAGCGCTCGGCGCAACCAGAGCCGGACGGTGGACGGATCGGGGATTGGGGCAGCGCACCACGGGTATCTCGCTGGCACTGATGTTGCTCGCCTGGGGTCCGATCTCCCTGCTGCCACATTCCATCCTCTGGCTGGTGATCGGCGTTGTCGTCATCGACTTCGGCCTGCAGGCCGTGCATGTGACCAACCAGGCGATGATCTACCGCGTGCGACCCGACGCACAGAGCCGGCTGACAGCGGGCTATATGGTCTTCTATTCCATCGGCAGCGCGTTCGGTTCGTCGATGTCGACACTCGCCTATGCCCATGCCGGCTGGACCGGTGTCTGCCTGCTCGGGGCCGGCATCAGTGGCCTCACCCTCGTCTTCTGGGCTATGACGTTGCGGGTCATGCCGGCAGCCGCGACGCGGTCTCTCTCATGACACTGGGCCGCTTGCCGCCTTTAGAGAAACGGCCTCGCCAGCATTTCGGCACCAAGAAGAAGCAGGCAGATCAGAAACCATAGCCTAAATGTCGCCGGGGTGACGCGGTTGCGAATAATCTGCCCGGCCCACATGCCGGCAAGCGCCGGCACGATCGCCAGCCCGGACATCGCAAGATTGTCGAGCTGAAAGGCGCCGCGCCAGGCAAGCCCGGCCGCAAGCGCAATGGTGGAGATGGTGAAGGACAGGCCGAGCGCCTGCACCAGATCGTCCTTTTCCAAACCAAGCGCCTGAAGATAGGGCACGGCCGGGATGACGAAGACGCCGGTTCCGCCGGTCACGGCACCGGTGACAAGGCCGATGACCGGCGACAGCCACGGCTCCAGCCGCGCCGGCACGCGGAGCTGGCTGGCGACGAGCGTATAGGCGGCATAGATCACCAGCGCCGCCCCAAGCGCCGCCGTCGTCAGCATGGTGTTGCCGCTGGTCAGCAGTGACGAGCCGGCGACGGTACCGACGACGATGGCCAGCATCATCGGCCACAGCCTGCGCAGGAGCGGCCCGAATTTGGGGCCGGCGAAGAGCTGCCAGACATTGGTCACGAAGGATGGGGCGATCAGCAGGCCAGCGGCGGTAAGCGGCGAGATCAGCGCGCCGAGCACGCCCATCGCGACCGTCGGCAACCCCATACCGGTGACACCCTTGACGATGCCGGCGACAAAGAAGGTCGCAGCGATGGCGACGACGAGCAATAGCGAATGATCCATCATGCCGCTGACATAGGGGATCTGGCGACGGGCACAATGCGGATGATCCGTAGCCAGGCTTCGGCTGTTCCGAAGGCTGGATATCGGTTATGCTTCCTGGCATGCGCTTCGACCTCACCGACCTTCGCCTTTTCCTCGCCGTGGTGGATGCCGGCAGCATCACCCATGGGGCGGCCGATGTCGGGCTTTCCCTGGCCGCCGCCAGCGAACGCTTGCGCGACATGGAGGCGACCGGCGAGGTCAGGCTGCTCGAACGCGGCCGCCGCGGCGTCTGGCCGACGCCGGCCGGCGAGGCATTGGCTCATCACGCCCGCCTGATCCAGCGACAGATGGCGCAGATGCATGGCGAACTCGGCGAGCATGCCAGCGGCCTGCGCGCGACACTCCGGCTGGCGGCAAACACCGCGACGATTACCGAATTCCTGCCGGAACGTCTCGCGCCCTGGATGAAGGCGCATCCGCAGATCGACATCGAGCTCAAGGAGCGACAGAGCATCGAAATCGCCAAGGCTGTCGCGGCCGGGCTGGCGGAGGTCGGCATTCTCTCGGATGCGGTCGACACCAGCGGCCTGGAACTGCGCCCCTTCGCCATCGACCGGCTGGTGGTGGTCATGCCCTGCGATCATGCGCTGGCGGAGAAGAAGCGCGTCGCCTTCGCGGACATTCTCAACCAGCATTTCATCGGGCTTTCGAGCGGCGCGTTGCAGGACCACATCGACGCCCAGGCCGCAAGGATCGGCGTCAAGCTGAAGATGCGGCTACGCCTGCGCACCTTCGAGGGCATCTGCCGGATGGCGGCAGACGACGTCGGTCTCGGCATCGTCCCCGAGACGGCGGCGCTGCGCTGCGGCCGATCCGCGAAGATCACGGCCATCCGCCTTGCCGATGACTGGGCGACACGTCGGTTGTCGGTCTGCATCCGCTCCGGAGAGGAATTGATGGCGCCGGCGCGCGACCTTTTCGAGCATCTGGCATCGGCCGACGCCCGCTAAGACTGATCTTCCTGTGCGAACACCCGCCGCACGATCGGGCGCGCAAGCACCTTGGCCATCAGTGCCGCCCAATGCGGCCATCTTGCTTCCATGTCAAGCTCGGCCCTATTCAGCTACTCCGTCGCCCGATCTCGAACCCGATCGATAAAGGTGTATGATCGGAGCGCATCAACGACGTCCTATAGGAAAGGGCGAATTCATGGATCAAATCGGCGACGCCAATCTCGGAAAGAACAGCGCGGCAAACCTCCTGCTTTCGAGCCGACATCTTGGCTGGGCTGGCCTGGATGCGGAATTGCTGCACATCCGCGCCGGGCGTACCTATGTTCCCGGTTTGCCATCGCATCGCCTCGGCGTTCATTTCGGACGCGCCGTGAACGCGCATTGCCAGTGCGACGGGTTGCACTCTCGCCGCATCCAGAAACATGGCGACATCGATGTCGTGCCGGCCGGGTTGGATGGCTGGTGGGAGGACGATGCCGATTGCACCATTTTGCGATTGAGCATCGGACCCGGACTCCTCAGCACTGCGGCGGCGGCAATGGCGCGAGATCCGGCAACGATTTCCCTCGCCCCTAAGTTTCAGCTTCGCGATGCCCGGATCGAGTCGATCGCCTGGGCGATCAAGACGGAACTTGAGGCAAGCGTACCGTCCGACCGGCTCTATGCCGAGACGCTCGCCTTGGCGCTGGCGATCCGCCTGGTGGAAAACGGGAATCAATCGGGAGGGGAGAAACCGGCAACGGTGAGGTCGCTGAGCGCCCTGCAAAGGCGGCGTCTCTCAGACTTCATCGAAGACCATATCGACCAATCCCTGTCGCTTGCCGATCTGGCTGCAGTCGCCGGGCTCAGCCTGTCCCATCTGAAGCCCTTGTTTCGCGCCACATTCGGTATGCCCATGCACCAATATGTGCTGACACGCCGGGTTGAGCGCGCCAGGCTGTTGCTGCTGTCCGAGGACATGCCGCTGAGCCAGGTAGCGCTGGAGACGGGTTTTGCCCATCAGAGCCATATGGCGCACTGGATGCGGCGCATCCTCGGCATCACGCCCGGCATGATCGCCCGCGCGCGTCAGTAATTTCGATTTTCGTCCGATCTCGCAATTCGTCATCCGAACATGCGCGAAGGCAGCTGCGCGAACGGATAAGCCTCCTGGGACGACAACACAGGAGAAATCATCATGTTCGCGATTCTGGGCGCTACCGGGAAAATCGGCCGCACGACCATTGCAGCCTTGCGGGATAGAGGCGCCGCGGTCCGCGCGATCCTGCGCGACCGCTCAAAGGCTCAGGAGTTTGTCGATCTGGGCTGCGAAGTCGCTGTCGCCGACATTGCCGATGTCGATGCTTTGAGCGAGGCGATCGACGGCGCACGCGCTGTCCAGGTGATCTGCCCTATCGATATCAGGGCAGTCGATGCGCGGGCAGAGATGCTGCGGCTGATCGAGACGATGGGCGACGCTCTGGACAGGGCAACTCCGGAACTGGTGCTCGCCATCTCCGATTATGGCGCGGAAGTAAAATCGGGGACCGGCATCACGCTGCTCTTCAACGCCCTGGAAGCTCGCCTGCGAAAGCTACGCTCCCGAAACATCTTCCTGCGGTCGGCGGAGCACATGGAAAACTGGGCGCGGGTGACGCAAGTAGCGGTCGAAACCGGCCAGCTGTATAGCTTTCATCATCCGCTGACGAAACTCTTCCCGACCGTCTCCGCCTTCGACGTCGGCACGATTGCCGCCGATCTGCTTCTTGACGACGATGGAGCACGCCTGCGAATTGTCCATGCCGAGGGTCCGCGGCGATATATGCCAAACGACGTCGCCGCTGTCATCGGCGCGCTGGTTGACCGCCCCGTCGTCGCCCGGGAACTGCCACGACCTCAATGGGAAGCGGTCCTGACCCGTGGCGGTCTTTCCGAGAGCTATGCCCGGCTCGTCACCGAACTCTACGAGGCGCACAATGCCGGTCGAATAGATGCCGAGCGCGATGCCGGCGAGATTCGGCGAGGAACAAGCGAATTGGCGGGTGCGCTGCGACGGTTTGTAACGCCATGACGAGCTGCTCGGTCGGCTTGGCTTGATGGATGACCCGACCTGGATTTCGGTTATGATACCACCGGGAAGATCTCATCGCAGAGGGGGAAGGTGAGCATGGAATTCCAGGACGACGATCTTGAGATATTCGCGGCTGAAGGCGCCACACCCTTGCCGGCCACGGATATCCAGGGCCATGTCGAGCATGACGGCGCCCGCATCTGGTATGCGGCCTATGGCGAGGGCCAGCCGGTGATCCTGCTGCATGGCGGCCTCGGAAACAGCGGCAACTGGGGTCATCAGGTGCCGGCGCTGGTCGAGGCCGGCTATCGGGCGGTGATCATCGACAGCCGGGGCCATGGCCGCAGCACGCGCGATCAACGGCCCTACCGATACGAACTCATGGCGTCCGATGTGCTGGCCGTGATGGACAGGCTGGATATCGGGAAAGCCGCCGTCGTCGGATGGAGCGACGGGGCGTGCACCGGTCTGATCCTCGCCAGAACCCATCCGGTCCGTATCGCCGGCGTCTTGTTTTTCGCCTGCAACATGGACCCCAGCGGCACGAACGAATTCGTGCCCACGCCGGTCATCGACCGCTGCTTTTCCCGCCACGTCAAGGATTACGCCATCCTGTCCGCGACGCCGGACCAGTTCGATGCCTTCGTCGAGGCGGTCGCCCTGATGCAACGAACGGAGCCAAATTATTCCGCCGCCGATCTTGCCGAGATCAACGTGCCCGTCGCGATCGTACAGAGCGAGCACGACGAGTTCATCAAGCGCGAGCATGCCGAGCATCTTGCCCGTAATATTCCCGAAGCCGAGCTGATCCTGCTGTCCGGTGTCAGCCATTTCGCGCCATTGCAGCGCCCGGCGCAATTCAATGGCGCGATCTTGGCTTTCCTCGCGAAGATTGCGGTGTAGCGGTCAGAAAACCCGCGGTTTCGGCGCTTGCGTGTCGCAGAAAATATGACTTTCGGTATCAAGCTTGAACGAGATTGGTTGCGCACGTCCGATTGTTAGAATAAATGATGACCATCATCTTATTCACACACTCCCGAGACCGATTCGCCGGTGACCGGCCCTTCCGCCCCGGCGAGCAAAATTCGCTCCAGGCAGGTGATTTGCATGACAGTTACTTTATTTTCGCCGTTGTCCCTTGGTCCTTACGAGTTGGCGCATCGCGTCGTCATGGCGCCGCTGACGCGCATGCGGGCGAGCCAGCCGGGCAACGTCCCCTCCCCGATGAACGTCGAATATTATGCGCAGCGCGCCTCCGAGGGCGGACTGATCATTTCCGAGGGCTCGCAGATCTCTCCAAGCGGACAGGGTATGCCGGCAACTCCGGGCATCCATACGCTGGAGCAGATCGTCGGCTGGAAGGCCGTGACCGATGCGGTTCATGCCAAGGGCGGGCGGATCTTCCTGCAGCTCTGGCATGTGGGCCGCATCTCCCATTCGTCGCACCAGCCCGGCGGTGCAGCACCGATCGCGCCATCGGCAGTCGCCGCTTCGGGAAATGCCTTCACGGCCTCGTTCGAGCGCGTGCCCTTCGAGACGCCGCAGGCGATCGATATCGACCTCATGCCGCTGTTGATCGACGTCTACGCCCAGGCGGCCGCCAATGCGAAGCAGGCCGGCTTTGACGGCGTCGAAATACACGGCGCCAACGGCTATCTGATCGAACAATTCCTGCAGGCCCGCTCGAACCAGCGCACCGACCAATATGGCGGCTCGATCGAGAACCGCACCCGGCTGCTGCTCGACGTCGTCGAGGCGGTTTCCAAGGTCTGGGGCTCCAATCGCATCGGCGTCCGCCTTTCTCCCTTCGGCATTGCCAATGACAGTGGCGAGGACGATCCGCTCAGGCTCTACGGCCATGTCATCCGTGAACTCGACCGGCTGCATCTTGCCTATCTGCACCTGATCGAGCCGCGTGCCAGCGGCGCCGGCCAGGCTGAGGTCGACCACAAGAACGTGCCGTCGGCCGCCGAGCTCTTCCGCCCCGCCTGGTCGGGAACACTGATCGTCGCCGGCAATTTCAAGCCCGAGACCGCCGAGGCCGCGCTTGCCGCCGGTCATGCCGACGCCATCGCCTTTGGCCGCCTGTTCATCGCCAATCCGGATCTGCCGGAGCGCATTCGCCAAGGAGCGCCCCTCACCCCCTATCATCGCCCAACCTTCTATGGCGGCGGCGCCGAGGGCTATACGGACTATCCGACACTCGACGCCAGGGAGGCAGCGGAATGAGCACGCCAAGTGCCGTCATTGTTGGAGTAGGAGCCGAACAAGGGCTCGGCGCGGCACTCTGCCGGCTGCTGGCCGACAAGAGTTATCACGTCATTATCGCCGGCCGGACCCTGGACAAGATCGCCAGGGTCGCCGATGGCATCAATGCCTCCGGCGGCAGCGCCGAAGCGATCGAGACCGATGCGACCGACGAAGCGGCCGTGACGCGGCTGTTTGACCATGCCTTCGCACAGCGCGACGAGATCGACCCACCCGACTTCATCGTCTTTAACGCCGGCATCAACCGCCCGATTGGCTTTCGCGACGTGACCGCCGCCGAGTTCGAGGAATTCTGGCGCATCTGCTGCTTCGGCGGCTTCCTCGTCGGGCGCGAGGCCGCCCGGCGTCTCGCCCCTCTCGGACGCGGCACCGTGATCTTCACCGGTGCGTCAGCAAGCCTACGCGGCAAGGCCGGTTACGCGCAATTCGCCGCCGCCAAGGCGGGCTTGCGAATGATCAGCCAGAGCATGGCGCGGGAGTTCGGACCGCAGGGCCTGCATGTCGCCCACACCATCATTGATGGCGGCATCGACGGCGCGAGATTGCGGTTGAGGCGGCCGGACATGCAGGCCGACGGCCTGCTCAACATCGACGCCATTGCCGAGACCTACTGGCACATCCACCGCCAGCATCCCTCCGCCTGGACGCAGGAAATTGACCTGCGCCCCTATAAGGAAACGTTCTGATGCTCGGGTCTAGAGCAATTCCAGGAAAAGTGCGGAGCGGTTTTCCTGGAATTGCGTAAAAACAAAAAGTTAGAGCGTTTCAGCGATTCTATGAAACGTCCTAGCCGGCCTGCTGCTCGATATTCGCGGTCCGCATCTCGATCATCTGCCGGGCGGCAGCCGCGGCGGCGTCCCGGTCACTTGCCACTTGGACCGTCGGGAAGGCGAACTGGACGCCGTTTTCGTCGAAGGCCTGCTTGATCATCGCCAAGGCGTTGCGGCGGATGACGGAGAGTTCATTGGGTTTGGCGGTGAGCGCCAGCCGGATCTCGATCGCGAAATCGCCGAACTGCTCGACACCCTTCATCTTCAGCGTCTGGATGATGTTGGGAGCGAGTTCGGGATCGTCGAGCAGGCGCTGGCCGATCTCCTTGATGATCCGCTTCATCTTCACCAGATCGGTATCATAGGTGACCTTGACGATGATCTTGTCGATCGCCCAGTCGCGGTTCATGTTGTTGACCGCGCCGAGCGAGCCGAAGGGGATGGTCGCCAGCGGACCGCGCTGGTGGCGCAGCTTGACGGACCGCAGGCTGAAGGATTCCACCACGCCCTTGTGGCTGCCGCTCTCGATATATTCGCCGACGCGGAAGGCGTCGTCCCAGAGATAGAAGATACCGCTGATAACGTCCTTGACGATGGTCTGCGCGCCAAAGCCCACGGCAACGCCCACCACGCCGGCGCCGGCGATCAGCGGCCCGATCTGGATGCCGAGCCCCGACAGCACCATCATGATGGCGATGATGCCGATGACAACAGCGAGGATATTACGGAAGATCGGCAGCAGGGTCTGAAGCCGGGCGCGGCTGGCCTTCAGTTCTTCGGAATCGGTCGCCAGCGCCGACGATTGCACCAGTCTGCCGTCGATATAGGTTTTCGTCAGATGCCAGACGAGATCGGCGACGAGCAGAATGACGATGCCGCCAAGAACGCCCCGCGCGATGCGGTCGACGATCGATGCGCTGCCGCCCATCATAGCATTCGCCTCGACCCCCAGCATCCGGCCGAGCCAGAGGGCGGCAAAGGCGATGATCACCGCGCGCACGCCACGGTCGAGAAGCACGCTGGCAAGCTTGCCAGTGCCGAAAATGCCGTCGGCGGCATCGTGCAGCGCCTCGATCGCCTGCGTCGAGACCGAAAGAGCCTTCGGCAGCAGAATGATGTAGATACCGACCCAAAGCAGACCATCGAAACCGGCCACCCAGAGACCCCAAAGTGCTGCGAAAAAGATCGTCAACAGCCAGGAGACGGCCTTCGTCCCCTGGCCTCCCGCCGCGACGGGCCGCGACCAGACCGCCTCGACCGCGATCAGGAACAGGCCGATCCCCAGCGCATAGCCGATGAGAGCCCGGGCGCCGAAGGAGAAGTCGAGCGACATGATGGCCTGCATCACCGCCCAGCCGCAGGCAAAATAGATGACGAACAGCGTGCAGCGCCGATACCAATAGTTTGCCACCCGCCGGCGTTCGGCAATGCGGGCAGCGCCACCGTCCTCGTCCAGAACATCGCTCGTCCGGCGCATGGCGGCCAGCTCCATCAGCAGCCTGCCGATGGCGATCGCCAGCCGGATCGACACCAGCGCGATGACGCAGGCGATGGCGAAGTTTTCGATGACCGGCGGCCAATCGAAGGCGAGAAGCGGGATGAGCGTCGCCAGGCCATGAACGATCGCCGGCACCACGCCGCCCATGAACTGGAACCGCGCCGCCTGCAATGCTGTCTCCTCGCCCGCCGCCCTCTCGGTGAGCCGCGTGTGCTTGGCATTGATGAGGCGGGCGACCACCAGTTCGGCCACCATTCCGAGAAAGAACAGGAGCACCACCTGGATACCGATGCGCAGCGCGCCGATCGCCTGCCCTTCCCCCTCAAGCTTCTGCGATGCGGTCATCACCTCAGACGGCAAGGTCATCACGGCGCCGGACACGACCTCCAGATGATGCCGTGTATGACCCAGCATGCCCGACAGCACCGACATCTGATCGCTGCCGCTCGCCTCGGAGGTTGCGGTCGTGGCGGGAGCGGGGTTCACCTGCGCCGCAAGCCATTGCTTGACGTCGGGCTCGTTCATCAGCTGGATGAGTTCGCGCACCTTTTCCGGTGGCGGCGCAGCAACGGCAACCGGCGCAGGCGACGCCGCCTGCGCGAGGGCTATGGCCGGCGCGGCAAATCCAAACAGACACAGAAGCAATATCCAGACCGATCGTCTGCCGCCGCCGCCAATACCCATAT
The DNA here is from genome assembly GCA_036383055.1 of Rhizobium sp. Taxonomy (GTDB): domain Bacteria; phylum Pseudomonadota; class Alphaproteobacteria; order Rhizobiales; family Rhizobiaceae; genus Rhizobium. The sequence continues at coordinate 12,781 of DASVPC010000023.1, forward strand.
ATGCTGCCCTTCCCCGCACTCGGCCGCCCGGCCCGTTACCGCACACTATACGCCTTTTTTGCGCGGACAAGCAGGCACTTACGCAGATCCGCAATGCAGCCGGCAACGGCATTGCGCGCCGGCGCACGGCGCGCTAGGTTTTGCCGGGAAACCGTTTGGTGGCTGGGGATAGGCGCGTGCTCAATGTCCTGAAAAAGCTCTTAGGCAGGGTCAGGCGGCCACAGACCCGCATGAGTGAATCGGCTCCGCCTTCGCCGCCAACCGACAGCGGCCCGCGCGCGATCAAAAGCCTCGACCTCAATATTCCCGACGAAGCGCTGCAGGACGAGGCGCGCTTCGCGGCCTATCTGCAGGAGCGCCTGCCATTCTTCGGCGATGTGCTCAAAGTGGACTATGATCCAGGCGCCGGCAGCCTGACGCTGCATAACCGTAACGGCGACACGATGACGAAATTCCTGAACAATGCGCTGCTGGCGCTACGCGAGAAACAGGGCCAGGCGCGTGCCCAAGCTTTGCTCCATTATCTCAACATGACGGAAGCAGTCGATGGCGCGGGCGATCTCGGCAAGGTTCTGCCGGTGCTGAAGTCGCGCAGCTTCGTTGACGTAGCACGGCGTCAGATGATGCAGGCGGTCAGGGACGAACCCGATCCTCCGCAATTCGTCTATCTCGACGAGGCCGAAGATCTGGTCAAGCTGTTCGTGGTCAATGGTGAAACGACGGTCAGCTACGTGATGACCAGCACGCTGGACCGTTGGGGCATGGACGCCGGCGAGCTGGCGGAAACAGCTCAGGACAATTTCCAGAAATTCCTGTCGACGACTGGCGTCCAGATCGTCAAGCGCAGTCAGTTCCAATATGTCGAGGTCGACGGTCAATTCGAATCCAGCGTCGCCTTCCTGCCGAAATTCTGGGCGCAGGTGCAGGACCAGTCCGGCGGCGCAGCACCGATCGCCGCGTTCCTCTCCCGCGACAAGGTCTTCTTCACCCACGAGAACGATGCCCAGGGTTTGCACCTGCTCGAGCTGATCAGCGCCGATCTCAGCGACGTACCCTATGTTATTTCACCGGATCAGTATCGCTGGGAAGACGGGAAATGGTCGCTGTTCAAGCGGGTGGGGCGGACGATGCAGTAGGCTGTATCTCCGTTCGGCAGATAAGTGCTACGCGTTCAAACAAACGGCAATTTTGACGGACGCTTTCTTACAAAATTCAATTTTGGGAAGAAGAGGGGACGTTTGCTGGCTTAACCGCTCCAGAAGAGCCGTCTAGAGCCGCATATGAAGCGTTTGTATCAGCTTCCCTGCGAAACCAGTAAGCCGCCATCATCGCATCATTGGGATGGGCACGCTCCGCATAGGCGGCACCAAGACGTCTCTGTGCCCCCGGGTCACCTTGCTCTGCGGCCTTCGTAAGCCACTTAATGGCCAGGTCGCTATCCCTGTGGTCATATTGCGCATAGGTGTAGATTTCGCCAAGCTGGAGTTGCGCGTCTAGATCGCCTTGCTCTGCAGCCTTCGAGAACCAGACGATTGCCTGATCCACGTCTCGGCTCACACCTTGGCCGCTAAAATACATCTCGCCGAACCAGTATTGGGCGGAGGGTTTCCCCTGCCCTACCTCCTCGCGAAAATTCGCCATCGCTTTTTGAAACCAGAAGTTCCCCTTCACGGCATCCGGCTCTGTACCCTTGCCTTCAGAATACATACTGCCAAGCAAGTATTGAGCCATGACATCGCCGCCATCGGCCACCTTACTGAACCCACTTATCGCCTTCTGGTACCAGATATCAGCCTGTTCGGCGTCCGGGGCGACATCGTCATGACCGAGTGAATAAGCAAGACCCAGGCGGCGTTCTGCATAGGGGTTGTTTTGATCTGCCGCCTTGCGAAACCAGAAAACGGCCCGCTCAAAGTCTGGCTGCAACCCTAATCCGAAGAAATACAGACGCCCAAGGCCATACTGAGCGGTTGCGTCACCCTGCTCTGCCCGTGGCTGCCAATTCAGCAGAGCTGCCCTATAGTCATGCTTTGCGAATGCGGCGTTTCCTTCGTCCGACTCTGCGTAGGCGGGCAGCGAGAGAGCAAGGCACAACAGCAATCCGTAGCCACAGTGATTTAGCGCCATAACTGATCCTTCAATCGAGGCAGTTGCGCTTTATCCTTGCAACAATCGGCAAAGCTGTCATGCGTCCGACCCAAAACAAAGTATTTTACACCAGCACCTCATGATCGACCCGGTCCTCGGCGCCGAAGAATTTCAGGTAGCGTTCGACCTCGGACGGTTCGCCGGTCGCCTTCTGCGGATTGTCGGAGAGCTTGACGGCCGGGCGGCCGTTGGCTTCGATGACCTTGCAGACGATCGAGATCGGGTTGAGGCCGTGGATTTCGGTGGGTGCGCAGCCGGCGAAATCATTGGTCAGGTTGGTTCCCCAGCCGAAGCCCATGCGTACACGGCCTTCGAAATGCTTGTAGGTGGCGATGATCGCGTCGACGTCGAGACCGTCGGAGAAGATCAGAAGCTTCTGGCGCGGATCGCGGCCCATCTTCTTCCACCACTCAATAATCTTCTCGCCGCCTTCGATCGGCGGGGCACTGTCCGGACGGAAGCCGGTCCAGTCGGCCACCCATTCCGGCGCATTGCGCAGGAAGGAGGCCGTGCCGAAGGCATCGGGCAGCACCACCAGCAGGTTGCCGCCATAGAGGCGGTTCCAGTCGCGCAGCACCTTGTAGGGCGCCTTGCCGAGCTCCTCGTCGGTCTTGGCAAGGGCGGCGGCCACCATCGGCAGCTCATGTGCATTGGTGCCGACGGCTTCGAGATCGGAATCCATGGCGAGCAGGACGTTGCTGGTGCCGGTGAAAGCGTGGGGGACACCTTCCTTCAG
>DASVPC010000024.1:0-23458 GCA_036383055.1 Rhizobium sp.
CCGCCGGACAGCTCGTGCGGATAGCGACCGGCAAAGCGGTTCGGCTCCAGGCCCACTCTGTGTAGCAGGTCATGTGCCCGGGCCATGGCCTTTTCTGCGGAGACACCGTGAATCCGCGGGCCGAACGAGATCGACTCCTCCATCGTCAGGCGTGGGTTCAGCGAGGCATAGCTATCCTGGAAGACCATTTGCACCTGCCGGCGGTAATCGCTCAGCGACAGCGTGCCGCCGACCGTTTCGCCATCAAACAGCACTTCGCCTTGATCCCGTCTGATCAATTGCATCAGCAACCGCGCCATCGTCGACTTGCCGCAGCCACTCTCCCCGACCACGCCGAGTGTCTCGCCCTTCAAAATGTCAAAGTCGATCCCATCGACGGCGCGGACCACTTTCTTCGGCTGGAACAACCTGGCGCCTTTGACGGGGAAGTGTTTTAAGAGAGCTCTGGCGGAGACCAGCGGCTGTGCCGGGCCGCCACGGTCGCGCGGATCTTCCGCGGATTGGGGAAAGCCACCCATCATGATTTCACATCCATCGCCGCACGCAGCCCGTCCGAGAAGAGATTGAAGCAGATCGACGTGATGAAGATCATCACGCCCGGAAGAGCCGCCACATAGGGGTTGACGTAGATTGCCGTGCGCAACGTATTCAGCATCAGGCCCCACTCGGCATCCGGCGGCCGGACGCCCAGCCCGAGGAAGGAAAGGCCGGAAGCCAGGATCATCGATACCGAGATGAGGCTGGTCGCAAACACGAAGATCGGGCCAAGAACGTTGCCCAGAATATGCACGGTTATGATCGTGCGGGCCTTTGCACCCGAGGCGCGGGCGGCGTCCACATAGTCGAGGCGTCGTACCTGCGTGGTCACACTCTCGGCGACGCGGGCAATTTGCGGAATGAACACCACCGTCAGGGACACGAGCGCATTGGTCAGGCCGGAGCCGAGCGCGCCGGAGAGCGCAACAGCAAGCAGCACGGACGGAAACGCGTAGAAGACGTCGACCGTTCGCATGATCAGCGTATTGACGATGCCGCCGGCATAGCCGGCGATGATGCCGATCGCAGAACCGATCACGAAGGCGACCGGAACCGGGATGACGCCCATCAGTAGCGATAGTCTTGCGCCGTAGATCAGCCGGGAAAGCATGTCCCGGCCAAGTTCATCGGTCCCAAGAATATATCCCGGAGTACCGATCGGCTTCAGGCGGCGGATCACGCTCGTCTTTGTCGGATCGTATGGCGCGAGATAGGGAGCGAGGATCGCCGCTACGATGAGTGCGATTACGACAAGGAGCGCCACGAGGGCGACCGGATCCCGACAGAGACGGCGGACGACGCCATGCCAGAAACCGGGGGAGCGGACGGTGCGCGGACCATCTGCGGCGACGTCTGCTGTAATGGCCACCATGGGCTCAACTCCTCTGGATACGCGGATCGATTGCGCTCTGAAGCACGTCGACGACGAGGTTGACGAGAACGAAGAACATGGCGAGCACAAGGATGGTGCCCTGGAGCACGGGCAGATCCCTGCTGAAGATCGCGCCGTTCAGGAGGAAGCCCGTTCCCGGCCAGGAAAAGACCGTCTCGATCAGAATGGAGCCGCCGAGCAGATAGCCAAGCTGCAGGCCCATGACCGATATCGCCGTCGGCGCGGCATTGCGAACGACGTGGCGCAGGATCTGCCGCGTCATCAGCCCCTTGGCGGCGAGAGCCTGTGTGAAATCCTGCGCGAGAATATCCGCGACCAGTGACCGGATCGTCCGGGCGATGATCCCCATCGGGATGACGGACATCGTGATGGCAGGAAGGATGAGGTAGCGGAGATACTCCCAGTCGATCGCTCGTCCATCCGATCCGCCCGGGCCACCGCCCATCGCGGGAAGCCAGCCGAGCCTTACCGAAAAGACGATGACGAGCACCATGCCGAGCCAGTAATGCGGCACGCTGACACCGAGCATCGAGATCGCCGAAGCGATGCGGTCGATCCACTTGCCGCGGAAGACACCTGCCAGGAAGCCGAGGCCCGCGCCGAGCGTGAAGCCGATCAGCGTTGCAGCGACAGCGAGGATGATCGAATTGAGTGAAGCCGAGACGATTTCGCCGAGGACCGGCCGACCGCTGGCGATGGAAACACCGAGGTCGCCATGCAGCGCCCGCCAGCTCCATAGTGCGTACTGAACCGGCAACGGCCGGTCGAGGCCGTAGAAGCTTCGCATCTGGGCCTGGAGTTCGGCTGAGGCATCGGAGGGCAGGATGGCCGCAAGCGGGTCGCCCGGCGCGATATGGATCAGCATGAAGCACACCATGCTGACGCCGATCGCCACCGGTATGACATGCAGAAGCCGTTTCAAACCATAAGCCAGCATGAGATCCTCGCTTGGGAAGAGTAAGTCCGCGCTTCAATGGGAGTGCACCGGCGAGCCGGCGCACCCGTTTCGGGGATCAGGGATCCAGCGTGATCTGCGAGAAGTCCTGGAACCAGTTCTGCGCCTGCACGAAGCCCTTGACCTTTGCGCTCATCGCGCGCGGGTTGACGTCGTGCGTGACCATCAGGAACAGGGCTTCGTTGACGTATTTCTCATGCACCTGCTGGAGAACCTTGTCCTGTTCGGCGGGATCGAAAGTGTTGCGCACCTTGTCGATGAGCGCATCCATTTCCGGATCGCAATAATAGCCCCAGTTCGTACCTGCCGGCGGCGCGAGGTTGCACTGCAGATGTCGGATGAGGCCGGTAAAGGGATCCTGGATGAAGTAGGAGTAGTTGATGGCCGTTGCGCCCTTGGCGCTTGGATCCTTCGCTCCTGCGCGCCAGATATTGATGACCGTGTTCCAGTCGGCCACCTCATATTCGATGTCGATGCCGATCTCCGCAAGCGTCTGCTGGATATACTCGTTCATCGCCAGCGGCAGCATCTGGCCGGAGCCGGAGGAGGAAATGATGACCTTGGTCTTGATGCGCTTGTCGGGACCGTATCCGGCTTCCGCCATCAGCTTCTTCGCTTCCTCGACATTGTAGCTGAGCTTGAAGGTCGGGTTGCCGAACCACTGGTGGCCGGGCGGCATGAACCCCTGGGCCGGGATCGAGAGGCCGCCGAGAAGCTCGTTCAGGCCGTCGCGATCGACGGCGAGGTTCGCGGCCTTGCGAACGCGGATATCGTTCCAGGGCGAACCTTCGACACGGGAGAAATGCCATGTCCAGTTATGCGGATAGGAGTTCGTTACGATCGTGAAGCCGGCCTCCTTGAGAGAAGCGACGGAGTCCGGTGCCGGCGCCTCGATCCAGTCGACCTGGCCGGATCGGAGGGCGGCGACGCGGGTGTTCGGCTCGGGCAGCGGAATGAGGATCAGCTTGTCGAGTTTCGGCACGCGCGCCGGATCCCAGTAGCTCTTGTTCGGCGTCAGCTCGGCGCGCTCGCGAGGCGTGAAGCCGCTTTCCAACTTCCACGGCCCGGTCCCCGACGGCTTCTGCGCAACGGCATCCCAGTTCTTGCCCTGCGCTTCCCAGTTTGCGGGGGAGGACATCAGGATCCAGCTCAATTGATAAGGCAGCGTCGCATCAGGTGTCTTGGTGGTGATCTCGACCGTCAGCGGATCGGTTGCCTTGTAGCTGGCCACGGCTGGAATGCGCGACTTGCCCTGGGCCGCCTGGCGTTTGTCGAATTGGGGAGCATCCGTCTTCAGAAGCTTGTCGAGGTTCCAGATGACAGCGTCGGCGGTGAAGGCGCTGCCGTCATGGAATTTGACGCCGTCGCGAAGCTTGAAAACCCACTTGGTCTTGTCGTTGGCATCGACTGCCCAGGAAACGGCGAGCCCCGGAACGAGGGCGGACGGTTTTACGGCACTTGTGAGATCCCATTCGACGAGCGAGTCATAGACCGTGTAGCCCATGAAGCGCTGACCCTCGCCGCCCTGGTCCGTCTGTCCGGTGGTCAGCGGAATATCTGAGGCGGTCATGCCGATCCGCAGCGTTCCCGCGGCAAGGGCCGTGGCCGTGCCCGCGGCGGCCAGCGCGATGGCGGTTGCCCCGACCATGATGGATTTGCGGAATTTGCGAAGAATGGATCTTCTCTGTGATAGAAGACCTGATGCCTGGTTCATGCCGTTCCCTCATCTGTTTCTTGTTGCCACCGGGCAGGACCCAGCCAGCGGATGAGAAGCAGTTTTCATGCCGACTTGAATGAAACCGGAGTTCCATTTTAAAAAACAATATTTTGATTGAATTTTTTGATTTCCTGGCCCGTGACCGCCGAATTTATTGTTGCTTAAAAGGCGTGCGGCACTTAATGCAAATGCATAATCCCGCGCCGCGAGACCGGACCCATGACCGATAGAAATTACTATTCGAAACTTGGCGGATTGCCGCCGCAGACCGAACTGCTTTCAAGCAAGGCTGTTTTTACGACGGCCTATGCGGTTATTCCACGAAGCGTTATGACCGACATCGTAACCAGCGTGCTTCCGCATTGGTCGGGAACGAGAGCATGGATTCTGTCACGGCCGCTCTCTGGCTTCTCTGAAACCTTCTCGCAATATGTGATGGAAGTGCTGCCGGGTGGCGGAAGCGACCGACCGGAGCCCGACAATCGCGCGGAAGCTGCGATCTTCGTCGTCGAGGGCGAGATGGCGATCGAATATGCTGGGAGCGACTATGCGCTGAAGGCAGGATCCTTTGCCTTTATCCCGGCTGGAGCCGCGTGGAAGCTGAGCAACCAGGGGACTGCGCCGGTCCGGTTCCACTGGGTCCGGAAGGTGTTCCAGCCAGTCGAGGGATTGGAAGCTCCGCCCGCTATTTTCACGCATGAGGACCAGCACGCCATTTCGTCGATGCCGGACACGAATGGCAGCTGGGGAACCACCCGTTTCATCGATCCGTCCGACGTTCGCTACGACATGCATCTCAACATCGTCACATTTGAACCGGGCGGGACGATCCCCTTCATGGAGACGCATGTCATGGAGCACGGCCTATATGTGCTCGAAGGCAAGGCGGTCTATCGACTGAACAAGGACTGGGTGGAAGTGGAAGCGGGGGACTTCATGTGGTTGCGCGCCTTCTGTCCACAGGCCTGCTACGCCGGCGGCCCGGGCCGTTTCCGCTATCTGCTCTACAAGGACGTTAATCGGCACCCCGCACTTTGGTAGTCGGGGAAAAGCGAAATCGCAACTTGTCTTGATTGCTCCCCATAACAAATGGTTGCTGCATTAATCGGGATCAATAGGCTAAAATAGAGCCGATTGGTCTGCTGATGGAGCAATGATGTGGAGCTTCTGAACGACATGGCTCTGTTCGTGGAGGTCGTGAAGGCGCGCAGCTTTCGTGGGGCGGCCGAAACCACCAAGGTGCCCAACTCCACCCTGTCACGCCGGATCAGCCTGCTGGAGAAGGCAATCGGATTACGGCTGTTGCACCGCACGACACGGCGGATCGAGCTGACGGAGGCAGGTCAGATCTACTTCGAGCGCTGCAAGCGCATCGTTGATGAGGCGCGGCTGGCGCATGAGCAACTCGGCGAGATGCTGGAGCAGCCGAGCGGCCTCTTGCGCGTATCCCTGCCCGTGGATTTCGCGACGACCTATCTGGCGCCGCTCATCGCCGAGTTCGCCGAGCGATACCCCGGCATCAGTTTCGAATTCGATCTGACCCCGCGCAGAGTCGATCTGGTGGCGGAACCGTTTGATGTGGCGATCCGCATGGGAGAGCCGGAGCCGTCCCACATGATCGCGCGACGGCTCGCCCGCCTGTCGCCGTATCTCTACGCCTCGCCGCGCTATCTCGAACGCAACGGGGAGCCGAACGAGCCTTCGGACCTGGCCGGGCATCAATGCCTTTGCATGCTGAATACCAAGGTCTGGACGCTGAGCAATGGGATGGAAATGGTTGATGTTGCCGCTGGCGGCAGGTTTCGGCTGAATAACATCGGGATGATCCGCCGCCTCGCCACGCTGGACATGGGCATCGCCATGATGCCGGAGCAAATCGTCTCCGATGAACTGGCGGACAAACGGCTGCAACGCATCCTGCCGCAGTGGCAAGGGGCACCCGTATCCGTCTTTGCGATCACGGAGACTCGCCTTTTGCCGGCGAAGACACAGCGCTTCATCGAGTTCCTGAAAGAGCGGCTGAAATAGAACCGTCCTGCTCGTGATTGGCAGCGAGCGGGGCGGATAACCTGTTCGGGAGCTTTTCGAAATCAGTTCCGGACGTTGCCGTCGTGTGAGGGTTCGATGACCCGGACGGATAGTCTGAGCCTTCGGGAAATGCTCAACCGCTTATTGTGCCTTCGCGGGAAAACCGCGCTCGCCGGTCGATGAGAAGGAGCACCAGATCGGTGTTTGCGGTCGCGGTTACGTCGAGCGTGGCTTCATCCGCGCCGATGGTCAGCGCCGTATGCGTTCCGGCCTCCTGATGACCCACCAGCACGCTGCCGCGAAAGACATAGAGCCAGCGGTCGAACCCAGGCATTGACGGCAGGCCGATGCTTTTGCCGACTGACAGGTGCGTATCGTAGAGATAAAGGGCCTGGCGAACGAAACTTGGCGCTCCCGACCCGGCCGGCCCTGTCAGAAGCCGCCATTGATCTGTGCGTGTCGCCTCATCTAGGCTGACAAACTGAACTCCGGGTTCCATGTCCGCCGTCTCCGGCCGGACGAAGATCTGCAGCATTTCGATCTGGTCTTTGCCGACGACCTCTTCCTCGTGGGAAAAGCCGCTGCCGGCGTTCATCACCATCAGCCGACCGGACGAGATGACCTCGCTCCGGCCAGCTGAGTCCGTGTGCTGCATGTTGCCCGCGCGCAGATAGCTGATGATCTCGTCGTTGCGATGCTCGTGCATCCTGACGACGAGGCCGGGTTGCAGCCAGGCATGGTCGATAATTCCAAGTCCGCCGAAGCCTGTGTCATCCGGCTGCTGCAGGGAAATGCCTGGACGGATTCGGCGAAGTTGGAACGGGCCTTGCGTTCTCACCAGATGCGTTTCCGTCGATACGACGCTAATCCCGTGAATGGGAGTTGCTTCTAAGGTCATGTTCTCTACTCCTTGGCTTCGTACAGGCTGGATGTCGGTTATGAGATCGGCGGAAGCACTTCGGTGAACAGCAGCTGGATGAGCTTCTGGCCGTTCGGCGTGCCCCAGTTCTGGGCGAGTTCCGCGATCATGGTGTTGGTGGCGGTCAGAATGACGCCGCCGTCCTGCATGCGGCGGCGGGACATATCCTCGGAAAGCTCATAAGGAGAGCCCGAAGCGTCCATGACGGCCTGCACTTCATAGCCTTCGGCGACGGCGTCGATTGCCGGGAAGACCAGGCAGACGTCGGTGGTGACGCCGGCCATGATCAGGTTCTTGCGGCCCGTCGCCTCGACAGCGGCCTTGAAGTTGGCGTCGGTCCAGGCATTGACGATGCCTTCGCGCTTGACGCGCTTTTCGAAAGCCTCGGGCAGGATCTCCTGCAGTTCAGGCAGAAGCGGGCCTTGCAGGCGATCCTCCTGGCTGGAGGTCAGTACGGTGGGGATGCCGAGGATATTGGCGGCCTTGGCCAGAGCCAGCGACATGCGCTTGGCCTGCTCGACGTCGATGTTCTTGATCAGCTTCATCGTGCCGATCTGATGATCGATCAGCAGAAGCGCGGAATTTTCAGGCGTGAATGTCGTGGCCATGACTCATCTCCTGTGCTCGTTGGGAGCTTGATTGCTCGAACTGGAAGATAGAGATGGAACGATATATCGGGGAGACTTGATTTATGTCGTGTTTATGTTCCATAAATGAAACATGAAGACATTCGGCGATTTTGATGGGCTGGCGCTGTTCATCCGTGTTGCGCAAGCTGGCGGACTGGCCTCGGCCGAACGTGCGACCGGCATTCCGAAGGCCACGCTCTCCCGCCGTCTGTCGGCGCTGGAGGAGAGTTTGAACGTCCGCCTTGTGCGCCGGACGAAGAAGGGGGTGGTCCTGACCGAGCAGGGGCAGCAACTCTTCGATCGAAGCCAAACGGCGTTCATGCTGGCCGAACAAGCCGTTGCCGAGGTTCAGGATGAACGTGTCGCCCTGTCGGGCACGGTGCGCCTGTCGCTGCCTCCCGATATGGCGGCCGCGGTTCTTGCCCCGGCTCTGATCGGCTTCAAGACCCGCTATCCCGACGTCACGATCGAGATGACGCTTGCGGATCGCCGGGTCTCGCTGATCGAAGAGGGATATGATCTCGTCATTCGCATGGGACCGGTCGCCGACTCCGAACTGATGTTCAAGAAGATCGCTGTCTTGCCTCGAACGCTCGTCGCAAGCCCGGCCTTCCTCAGCATGCACCCCGATCTGAGAACCCCGCAGGACTTGGAAATGCTGCCGGCGCTTGCGATTCGCCGCGATCTGATTGCATGGGATTTGAAAAATGCTCGAGGGGCACGCGAAATCGTGCGCCCCAGGATCGGTTTTGCCGCAAACCGACAGACCATTCTTGTCGAGGCCGCCTGTGCCGGCCTTGGCATTGCCAATCTGCCCAAGTTCATGATTGGGGATGCGATAGCAACCGGTACGCTCGTTCCGGTCCTCCCCGATTGGGAGCCGTCACCTGTGGAGATGACTGCGTTGTGGCAGAAGGACAGGATCACGGAGCGCCTGATCAAGGCCATCGTCAGCGATTTTGAGGCGGCGTTGCGTGCCAAGCTGACCGAGGGCTAGATCCCCATCACGTCATCCACTTGCGGTGCTCGGCGAAGCGCTCGACCAGCAAGTCGATGAAGAGCCTGACTTTCGTCGGCAGATGGCTGCGGTTGGGATAGATGGCGTTGATAGTGAACTCCACGCCACGGAACTCCGGCATCATCCGGATCAATCGGCCCTGGGCAAGGTCCTCGGACACGATGAAGCTCGGCGCGAGCCAGATCGCGCGGCCGTTGACCGCGAGGTGGCGCAAGGTCTCAGCGCTGTTGGAACGGGCGTTGCCTTGCACTCTGACGTTTGCCGGCTCCCCCGTGCCCGTTTCAAAACGCCATTCGTCGCCATACGGATAGTAGCTGTATTGAAGGCAGTTGTGGGCTGCGAGATCGGCGGGCGTCTTCGGTTCGGCATGTTCCTCGAGATAGGACGGGGAGCAGACGAGGACATGACGCCATGACGTCAGCTTTCGAACCATGAGGCTGGAATCCGGGGAGGGCACGGTACGCATCACGAGATCGTGGCCATCCTCGATCATGTCGATCATCCGTTCGCCGACGTCTACGTCCAGGGAGACCGAGGGGTAGAGCTGGAGATATTCATCGATGACGGGAAGCAGAAAGCGGACGATGGCCGCGCTTGAATAGATCTTGAGCGTGCCGCGGGGCATCGTGGTCAGCGCGCCCGCGGCCCGGTCCGCCTCTTCGAGTTCGGCCAGTATCTGAGACGAGCGGTCGTAATAAAACTTGCCCGTTTCCGTCAGGCTCACCTTGCGCGTCGTGCGATTGAGCAGACGCACGCCGAGTCTTTCCTCAAGCGATTGCACATGGGTGGCGACCATGGTCACCGACATGTTAAGCCGACGTGCCGCGGCCGAGAAACCGCCATGTTCGACCACCTTTCCGAAGACCGAAAGACTTGTCAGACGATCCATGCACACCTCCTGATTATCCGCTCTCAGCGTATGATCCTTACCGATATACGCGGATTATCAAAAGCCGACCAGCGGGGCATTTATGCGGTCCATAGAACGCAATCATGTCCCCGCATCATCAACGGGGCGGAGCATAGGAGAAGTACGATGGTTGAGCTCCCCCGCAAGGAAGCATTCGAAAGCGCCAAGGCAGAGACAGCTAAAGTTGCCGACGTCTCAGCGCCCGCCACCACGGAAGCCGTTGCAGCCAAGGCTCCGAAAACATCCGCTGGAAGTGCCGTCAAACGCGGCATGCTCGTCGTGGCCCTTCTCGCGGGAGCCGCATATGCCGCAAACTTTGGATATCATTACTGGACCGTCGGCCGCTTCATGGAGTCGACGGACGACGCCTATGTGAAGGCGGACTACACCACAATCGCCCCAAAGGTAGCCGGCTATATCAAGGAAGTCCTCGTAAACGACAATGATACGGTCAAGGCAGGACAGGTCCTCGCCCGGATCGACGCTCGCGACTTTCAGGCTGCATTGTCGCAGGCGAAAGCCGACGTGAACGCAGCCGCAGCCGCGATCACCAATATCGATGCGCAAATCCGATTGCAGCAGTCGGTCATCGACCAGGCGAAGGCCTCGCTCGATGCGTCGCGCGCCTCCCTCGTCTACGCTCAGTCGGATGCGGCACGTAACGCGAGACTGATAGCGAATGGTGCAGGCACGCAGTCTCGCGCTGAGCAGACCCAGTCCCTGAATGATCAGGCCGCCGCAGCGGTCGAACGCGACCAGGCCGCTTTCGTTGCCGCGCAGAACAAGGTTCCCGTTCTCCAGACCGAGCGTGATCAGGCTGTTGCCCAGCGCGACCACGCCGATGCCGCCGTCCACCAGGCCGAGCTCAACCTTTCATATACCGACATCGTTGCGGCCGTGGACGGAACCGTCGGCGCCCGCTCGATCCGCGTCGGTCAGTTCGTCACGGCGGGAACGCAGCTCATGGCGATCGTGCCGCTCCACGCCGTCTATGTCGTTGCGAATTTCAAGGAAACGCAGCTCACCAATGTTCGTCCGCGCCAGCCCGTCGACATCAAGATCGACAGCTTCCCGGATGTTGCGATCAAGGGGCACGTCGACAGCATATCGCCAGCGAGCGGCCTGGAATTCTCGCTGCTGCCTCCGGACAATGCGACGGGCAATTTCACCAAGATCGTGCAGCGTATTCCCGTGAAGATCGTCATCGACGATGAGGGGCTGGTTGGCCTTCTTCGTTCCGGCATGTCGGTCGAGCCTGAGATCGACACTAGGGCCGCCGCATTGCAGAAATAGGGATCCCGTTTCTTTCCCGATCATCACTCCGCCATTGGCATGAGAATGTTTTCCGCAAAGCCGGAAGGAGATAAGTCATGGCCACGCTCCAGGTCGTAGCAAACAGCAATCAGGCCCCCGATGCGGTGGCGGTGTCCACCTCCGCCAAACCAGCGATGAGCTCGCTTCGCATGTGGACGGCGGTCATCGCCTCCACGCTCGGTGCTTTCATGGCGGTGCTCAACATCCAGATCGTCAATGCCTCGCTTGCGGACATCCAGGGTGCGATCGGTGCCGGAACGGATGACGGAGGCTGGATATCGACCTCCTATCTCATCGCCGAAATCGTCGTCATTCCGCTCAGTGGCTGGTTGGCCAGGGTCTTCTCGGTCCGCAATTATCTGCTGGTCAACGCCATCCTGTTCCTCGTCTTCTCGATCGCCTGCGCATTCGCGGCGAACCTGCAGCAGATGATCGTTTTGCGTGCCATCCAGGGCTTTTCCGGCGGCGTGCTGATCCCGATGGCCTTCACCATCATCATCACGCTGCTTCCCAAGGCTAAGCAGCCGATCGGCCTGGCGCTCTTCGCGCTCTCCGCCACCTTTGCACCCGCGATCGGCCCGACCATCGGCGGTTATCTCACCGAGAATTTCGGATGGGAGTATATTTTCTACGTCAATCTGGTACCGGGCTCCCTGATGGTCGGCATGCTCTGGGTCTCGCTCGACCGCGCACCGATGAACCTCGGCCTGCTTGCAAAGGGCGATTGGCCCGGCATCGTCACCATGTCGGTGGGTCTCGCCGCGCTGCAGACCGTGCTCGAGGAAGGCAACAAGGACGACTGGTTCGGATCGGACTTCATTGTCCGCCTGTCGGTCATCGCCGTGGTGTCGCTGACACTCTTCCTGATCATCGAGCTGAAGACCGCGCATCCGCTTTTGAACCTACGCCTGCTGGTGCGCCGAAACTTCGGCTTCGGCATCGTCGCCAATATCCTGCTCGGCATTGCACTCTATGGTTCCGCCTTCATTCTGCCGATCTACCTCTCCCGCATCCAGGGCTATAATTCCGAGCAGATCGGCATGGTGCTGGCCTGGACAGGCATCCCGCAGCTTCTGTTGATCCCGCTGGTTCCGCAGATGATGAAGCGCTTTGACGTCCGCCTGCTGATCATCGTCGGTTTCGCGCTCTTCGCTGCCTCGAACTTCATGAACGTCCACATGACCGGCGACTACGCAAACGACCAGCTCTTCTGGCCCAATGTTGTTCGTGCGATCGGGCAGGCGCTCGTCTTCACGCCGCTCTCGGCGATCGCGACCGCAGGCATAGAGCAGGAAAATGCCGGTTCCGCTTCCGCGCTGTTCAACATGATGCGAAACCTCGGCGGCGCTGTCGGCATTGCCTCGCTGCAGACCTTCTTGTCGAAGCGTGAGCAATTCCATTCGAACATCCTGACCAACTCGGTCTCCATGTTCGAGGAAGCCACCCGCGACCGCATCGCCAAGCTGACGGCATACTTCATGAACCATGGCGTCAGCGACCAGGCTACCGCCACGCACAAGGCTGTTGTCGCCGTCGCTCTGGATCTGCGGAAACAGGCCAACATCATGGCTTTCAGCGATACGTTTTTCCTGCTGGGCGCGGCGCTGGTTGTCGCTCTTGTCGCGACGCTGTTTTTCAAGAAGCCCGGCCAATTGTCGGGCGGCGGAGCCCACTGAATACCCCCGTGTTTTCCAGATTCCGAAAGGCAAAGCCATGAACACCTTGCTCGAAGATCCGGTCTCCGTGGGTCCACGGACCATTCGCCGTCGCAGCGTCGATCCGAACTCCATGCTCTTCGTGCTGGAATGGCTGTCAGGCGACGAATGTCACGCCATCGACGAGGCCGGTCTGATTGCCGGGCTTGGCCGACGGCTGCAGGGGATCGGCCTCCCGATCGACAGGCTGACACTGCATCTGATGACGCTCCATCCGGAGTTTCCGGGGCGCATTGTGGCCTGGGCGCCTGGCGAACCCGTCGAGATATATGATCATGAGCATGGCACCCGGTCTGCCTTTGCCAGCAGCCCTCTGCGCAAATTGATGGGCTCCCGAGAGCCAATGATCGTGGGGATGGATGAGAAGAACTGGCCCTGGCAGGAGATGGATGTCTATGCCGGGCGGCGTCTTGTGCAGCTTCTTGTCGCCCCGCTCTGCAATGTTGACGGCCCTGTCAGCGCCGTCATCCTCGGCACGCGGCGTCCGGGAGGCTTCACGCTGCCGGACATCTGCGTCATCGAGCGGATTCTTCCAGCCCTGCGCAACACCTGCGAACTCCGTGTCATGCGCCAGGCGGAACTCAGTCTTTTCGACACCTACATCGGCCCGATGACCGTGCAGCGCATTCTTGCCGGGCGTATTCGGCAAGGCGAAGTCGAAACCATGGAGGCAGCCCTTCTATTGTGTGGCCTCCGCGACTTCACCGAACTCTCGAACAGACTGCCGGGGGATCGCGCATTGGAGCTGCTGACCGCCTATTTCGAGATCGTGGTGCCGGTCATCACGCGTCGAGGCGGGAAACTGCTTAAATCCATGGGCGATGCGATACTGGCATTCTTTCCGAGCTCCGATACCGAGGCCGCCAGCAGTTCGGCATTCGCCGCGGCGGAGGCGATCCGTGACGATCTCGGACACTTCGAATTCGATGGTGCCGGTATCGAAGCCAGAATTGCGCTCAATTACGGCGGTGTCAGCTACGGCAATGTCGGCTCCCGTGACCGTCCGGATCTGGCTTTCATCGGCTCCGACGTGAACCTCCTTACCCAGATCCAGAGCACATGCGCCGTGCTTGGGACGTCCGTTCTCATGTCAGAGTCGTTCCGTCGCAGGATTAGGACCGGTAAGATCCGGACGGCTGGCTTCCACCAACTCGACGGATTCGAGGAGCCAGTGGAGTTGTTCACGACTGAACCCTGACATCCGCTCTTGGCGGCAAAACGGGACCTGCGCGATTGTCTCTGCGCCGGCAACCACATTTATTGAGGTCGCGCCATCCCGCAATTGGAAGCTGTGATCACCACCAGTACCTGATTCTCGGGCGCCCCCTTGCTCGCTCGTTGATGAAGCCCCGTTGAGGACTAAGCCTGTTTGCTTGCACCATCCGACGGGCTGTTGGTGATAAGCGAAAGGTAGCGCTCCATCGCCTTCCTGAATTTCGCGTCCCAGACGCTTTCGGCCAGAGGCAGGTTGCGATCCCTGATTGCCTCATAAAGCGAGACGACATATTTTTCGGCATCGCCGCGACGGTCTGTGTAAACGATACCAAGTAAATTGTTGAAGCGCCGCACATCGCCGGTCAGTTCGGAAAAATAACGAATGGTGCGTTGCAATCCCGTCGCATCAATAATCGCCTGTTGGAACTCCAGGTCGTTGCTGACGGTATCGGTCTGATCCTTCAGGTCGGCGAATTTCACGGCATTATTGGCCAGCTTCTCGATCCGCTTGAGGTCATCTGGCTGCAGGCGCCCTTCTTCCGACAGGAGATAGGTGAGAGCGATTTTTCCAAGAGCCATCCGGATATCGTAAACCTCGACGACGCTCGCGGCGTCCAAGGCGCTGACCACCGCGCCGCGATTTCGCCGGAGTTCGACAAAGCCCTCGCGGGCCAGCAGCCGCAAGGCTTCCCTGACCGGATGGCGCGACACGTTGATCATATCGGTAAGCTGCTGCTCGACCAGACGATCGCCGGGCTTCAAGGCTCCGGCGATGATTGCTTTTCTGATCTGTTCCGCGGCGAACTCCGCACTTTCCATGATGGTCATCGCCGCCAGCACGTTCGCAGAACCGTCCGATTTAGCCAAGATTCGTTCTCCCCATTGTCATGAGGCTATGTATTATAACGTCGGCAACTTGTCGATTATATACAAACGCAATCCCGGTGTTTCGAAACTACGTTAGAGCGAAATGACAAGGTGCTTCTGGGGAAGATTGCCTGCCCCTCGATATGCGGTGATTTCGATCTCGAACAGATATTCAGGCCCGCCGAGAGGACCGCAGCTCACGCAGCTTGCCGGATCGATCCCTTTGAATTTCTCGCCCATGAAGGCCATGACGTCCGCAACATCTTCCTGACGCGGAATGAAGATCCGCCGGCGGACGACGTCCGCAAGGCTGGCACCGACCGACGCCAATGCGCCTTCGACATTCTTCATCGCTTGTTTCGCCTGTTCGACGGCGGTGTCCGGCATGGCCCGGGTCTTGTAGTCCCGCCCGGCTGTGAGCGACATGAAAATCCAGTTGTCGAGCGCGACGATCCGCGAATAGCCCTCCTTGTCCTCGAGGATGCTACCCGACTTCACTTTGACGATTTCGCTGACCATGATGGTTCCTTGGATAGGGATGTGCATCTCCGAGCCGGGAGCGCGCAGCGTTGCTGGCGGTTCCCGGTGCGGAAATGTGCTGTTTAGGGTGCGGACCTAAGAGCGGTACGCTATGGATTAGATGGAGATTCCGCCGTCGATGACGACGGTATGGCCCGTTATCATCCGACCCGCGAAGCCGAGATAGACGATCAGCTCCGCAACCTCATCCGGGGTGCAGAGCTTCTTCAATGGCGTTGCGGCGATCGTGCCGTCATGCCGCTCCTTCGACCATTCGATCGCCCAGGAACTGTCCACCGAGCCCGGTGCCACGGCGTTGACGCGCACATCCGGGGCGAGCGACCGCGCCAGATTTTTCGTCAGGTTGATAACGGCGGCCTTGGATCCGCTATAGGCGATGGTGCTTGCCACAGACCCGAAGCCGGCGATCGAGGCCGTGTTGACGACGGCGCCCTTGCTTTCCTTCAAGGCCGATGCCGCAGCCTTGGAGCAGCGAAAGACGCTCATCAGATTGACGTTCAACAGGTTGGCCCAAAGCTCCTCGGTGATCGACTCGAGGTCCTGGATCGGCACGGGAAGCTTCACGCCAGGGGTGCCCGCATTGTTCACCAGCAGATCGAGATGCCCGAGATCGCTGATTGCCTTCTTGACCATCGCCTCGGCCTTGTCGGCATCGCCCACATCACCGGGAGCGGCAACGGGATCATAGCCTTCCTTGCGCAACCTCTCGAGGGCTTCTTGCCCGCGGGGATCGTCCGGAAGGTAGTTGATCGCCACGCGGGCGCCGCCTCGGCTCAGTATCCGTGCGGTCTCAAAGCCGATCCCGGATGCGCCGCCCGTTACGAGCGCGGTGCGGCCTTTAAGGTCAAATGAAATCATCGTGCAAATCCGATCAAAGTCTAACGTTGCGTTGCGTGAAAGTGTTTAAGCCGCCGATATCCTGCGGCCGCAGTCAGTGGGCGCGCGGTTCTCGCGCCGCAGGAAGCGTTGGGTCTGTTCCTGGGAGGGATTGTCGATCACTTCGGCCGCCGTCCCGAGTTCGCAAACCTCGCCCTGATGCAGAAAGGCAACCCGATCGGCGGATTCGCGCGCAAAGCCGATATCGTGGGTGACGACGACCATCGTCATCCCCTCCGACTTCAGCAATCGCATGGTTTCTAGCACCTCGCCGACGAGTTCCGGATCGAGAGCCGAGGTGACCTCGTCAAACAGCATGTAGGAAGGCTCCATCGCCAGTGCCCTCGCGATGGCCAGACGCTGCTGCTGGCCACCGGAAAGCCTTGATGGCAATGCGTTGGCCTTGTCGCCGAGCCCGACATGTTCGAGATGCTTCTGGGCAAGTTTGCGCGCCTCCGAACGGCTGCGCTTTGCGACCACCCGCGGCGCCAGCGCGACGTTTTCCAGAGCGGTCAGATGTGGAAAGGCATTGTACTGCTGAAAGACGATGCCGAGTTTGCGGCGCAAGGTGTTTATGTTGGTCTTCGGGTCATGGACGCTGATGCCGTCGACAATGATCTCACCGCCCTGGATTGGTTCCAGGCCGTTGATGCATTGCAGGAGCGTCGATTTTCCGGAGCCGCTTGCGCCGATCAGGCACAGAAGTTCACCCTTTTCGACCGTCAGGTTGATGCCCTTGAGAACCGTCAACGGACCGAAGATCTTGCGGACGTTTTTGATCTCGATCATACGAGGACCCTTCTTTCAAGTTGGCGGCTGTACTTGGAAACCGGATAGCAGATGAGGAAATAGAATAGCCCGGTCCCCAGCAGCATGAGCCAGGTTTCATGTGTTCTGGTCATGAGCATCTGGGCGGTGCGGGTGAATTCCAGATAGCCGATGACCCCTGCCAGCGAGCTATCCTTGATCAGGCTCAGCACCAGGCCGATCCAGGACGGAAGCCCGGCACGAAAACCAAGGGGCGCCGAGATGTGGTAGAGCTCCTGGAAGTAGTTCATCCCGAGGGAGCGAGCACCCCGGCGGTATTGAAACGGCACGGATCGCAGGGCGTCGCGCGCGACTTCGGCCGTCACGGCTGACATCCAGGCGCCGAGCGCGACGGTGCCGAACCAGAACGGCGAGGCGCTGAACCCCATGAGCGACAGGATGCTATTGGCAAGGATCAGCTGAATGACCATGGGCACGCTGCGAAGGACGTCGATGATCGGTGTCGTCAGCAAGCGGATGACGAACGAGATCGACCGCAACCATCCAAGGACGATGCCGAGAATTGTGCCGAGCAGGCCTGCCGCAATGGCGATCTTGATGGTGTTGATCGCTCCCAGCAACAGGAAGTAGGCGTCGGACCAGTGCAAGCCCTGATTTGCAAATTGAAATTGCATCAGGTCCTCCCGTACATGAGCTTGAAAACGAGATGCGCCGAAAGCTGCAGAGCCTTTGCGATGACGTAGTAAAATCCGGCCGTCACGATGAAGAATTCGAACGTGCGGAACGACACGGATTGCGCATATTGGGCCGCCCCCGCCAGCTCTCTCAAGCCAACGAGCATGCCGAGCGACGTGTTGAGCATTCCCCAGATGCCCTGCGTGACGAAGGCGAGGAAAATGACCTGGAAGACCTGCGGGAAGACGACATGCATGAAGCTCTGGAAGCTGGTCATTCCGAGGGACCGTGCCGCGGAAAATTGCTGGCGCGGGATCGCCGCAATGCCGCCCCGGAATATCTCGGCGAGATAACCGGCATTGTTGAACGAGATTGCAGCCAGCACCGAGATGTAGCTCGATATGTTGATGCCGAGCGCGCCGAGGCCGAAATAGATCATGAAGACCTGGAAAAGTACCGGCGTGTTGCGTGAGAGCTCAACCCAGGCTGTCGCCAGCCGATAGCCGAGGCCTTTTTCTTTTTGACGTGCGACCGCCATCGGCATCGCGATCAGCGTTCCGATGACAAACGACAGTATGGTGATCTGAACTGTCACCCAGGCGCCGGCCAGGAGCTGCGGCAAAGCATCCCAAACGATGGACCAGTAGAATTGATAACCAAGCATGGCAGTGTCCCAATATCCATTGGCAGGGGTTGCCTGCCAATGGAGGTTCGGTTGAACTAGAAGTCGATGCCGTTGGCATGAAGCGACGGCACCGGCCCATTGCCGAAATACTGCTTGTAGACTTCAGCGAAGCGGCCGCTGACGCTCTGCTGCCAGACGAACATTTTTGCCCAGTTCAACATCTGCTGGTCATCGCGGCGCACAGCGATGGACACCATGTCGGAAAGCGGCGCTTCTCCGGCAATGACGAATTCGGGGAACTGTCCGCTCTGCTCGAGAGCGTTGAAGACACCGAAGGAGACAAGAATGGCGTCGACCTTGCCCTGTTGCAAGGCAAGATAGGCTTCAGCATCGGTCGAATAGCCGGTGTAGGTGGCGCCTTTGTCCTTCCAGCCATTCGCAAGCTCTTTATTCAGCAGCTGCTCGGGGGTACTGCCCACAACACCGCCGAGCTTCTTGCTGCTCAGATCCGCATAGGCCTTGATGCCCGTGTCCTTGCGCGTGACCACGCCCATCGTGTTGTTCATGTAAGGCTGGGTAAAGGCGACGGTCAGCGCGCGCTTTGGTGTCGGCGTCGTCGATGCAATCAGCACGTCGATACGATTGGATACCAGCGCTGGAATGCGATCCGGCGAGGGGGTCTCGACGATCTCCGGCTCTGCGCCGAGAGCGGCTGCCATGTCCTTGCAATAGACCACGTCGAAGCCCTCCGGCTCGTTGTTCGTGTTGCGAAAGCCGGCGGGCGGGCTGTCCAGCATGATGCCGCAGCGCAGTTTCTTGCTCTGAACAACTGTATCGAGCGCGGATTGCGCATAGGAGTGTGCCGACAGCGTTAGGCTGAAAGCGGTAGCGATCATTGCGGTCTTGAGTATGGTATTGCGCATGTCATTCCCCTTTTTGATATTGTATATTAGCTGCTTAGTTTTCGACTTTTATAAGCCTCCGGCCCTCTCCCTTTGAGGGCCGATTTCCTCCGAGCTCAGCCGGCTTTGCGTTGGGCTATCTCCTGAGCACCGATGTTTGCGATCGGGCCGACCGCCTGTTCCACCAACGGAAGAACCTCTTTCTTGAAGCGGTAGATCGACTTTTGCGCCCGCTCCAATGGCATGCAGCCAAAGGAAAAGTTGCAGGTGTAGTTGGACGGATTGAGGCGCTTGATATTGTCGACGATTTTTTCGGCGACTGTGTGCGGATCGCCGACGACCATGTTGTCGGCATATTGCTCGAGCGTGAATTCGCCGGGATAGGGTTCGTTGCGGATAAATCCCGCCTGATCCAACGGCAGCTCCGGCTGGCGCAGAAAATGCGCCATACGCCCGACGTAACGGGCACGCTCGCCGGCCTCGAGCGCCTCGGCGCGGCTGTCGGTGATGTTGACATATTGCATGATGGCTAGCGGCTTTGTCGTAGGATCGTCCCCGATCGATTCCCAGGCCTTGTTCAACCCGTCGCCCATCTTGTAGAGGGCCGGCGATCCAAGAGTGCTTGCGGCGATGAAAGGGGTGGCGCCCCATTTCTTGAAGCGGCTGAGAAGCTTCGGATGAGAGGACGTCACGAAGATCGACGGCAACGGCTTTTGTTCGGTCTTGATCGCAAAGGATGTCTTGGGAACCGAGATGAATTTGCCGTTGTATTCCACCGTGCCGTTGACGAGGGCCTGCTCGATGATGTCCCAATATTCGAGAAAGATATCGACCTTATCGTCAAGGACGACGTCATAGCGATCGAACTCGTATTGCTGGTATCCGGTTCCCATGCCGATCACCAGGCGGCCGCCGGATTGCGTATCCGCGACGGCGATCTCCTGGGCAACCCTGAGCGGGTTGTAGAGCGGAAGAACGATGACGCCAGGCCCGAGCTTGATCTTGCTTGTCCAGCCAGCAGCGTAGGAACACATCATCAAGGGCGATGGGGAGCTCGAATAGTTTGCAAAATGATGTTCGGCGAACCAGGCGATGTCGAAATCGAGCTCTTCGGCGGTTTCGACCATTTTTCTGGTATCGCGCATGACGCCGAGCGCGCCATCGGGATGATCCCGCAACGTCATCAAGTTGAACAGACCGAGCTGCATTACAATTCTCCTGGCTATCGGTAGCGCCTAAGCGGCGTCATTCAGCAGCAATGGCGCACACGCCACGTAACCGCCGTTTTGGTAAATCAACGGATCGACGCGCTCCGCAAAACCTGCGGCGATGGCGCGCCCGATCACGATTTGATGGGTGGAATAGGCAACGGTCTGATCGACTTCACAAAAGAGGTTGGCCTGGGCATCCGGAAGGTAGGGAATGCCCTGAGCATCTTCCGCCCAGCCGCCGACCAGAAACCGTTCGCTTGGCGGCACGCCGCCGCTGAAGCGCTTCGAGATTTCGATCTGCGATTTTTGCAAGACGTTGATGCAATACCGGCCCTCCGCAAGCAGCGGATTGATGATCGACGTGCCGTTATTGATGCACGCCAAGATCGACAGCGGCTTGAAGCACAGCGAGGTGACCGACGTCACCGTAATGCCAAAACGAACGCCTTCGTGCCGGCACGAAATGACGCAGACCGTTGCTGCGAGACGCCGCATGGATTGCCGGAAATTCTCTTCGTTCTGGTCGCTCATCAAAGCCATCTCCAATTCGATAATCGAATGATTGCGGATTATCTACAATCTGTCAATCGTCATTTTTACGATCGTTGAATAGCTCCCGGTGACGGGATCAGCATTGATAAATTGTAGATGATCTGCAATATTGCGATTTCGATCCGCGAGATTTCGCGATGTCCGAGCAACATGCGCCGGATATTTTTGATCAAATCCGCGACGGCCAGTCGTGCTAAATTGCAGGCGTCCAAATGGGAGAAGGAAGCATCATGTCATTGGATCTGGCGGGTAGAACAATCATAGTTTCAGGCGCTGCCGGCGGCGTGGGTCGCTCGGTCGTCGCCAAGCTTGCAGCGTTGGGCGCACGTGTTTGCGCAACGGATCTGACGGCGAATGTTCGGGAACTCGAAATGAGTGATGTTGGCGAGGTGGTTTCGATCGTTGGCGATGTCACGAAATCGGACGATGTAAACGCCATCTACGAATTTGCCAAACGTAAATTCGGCCCCGTCGACGGCCTTGTCAGCAATGCAGGTTTCATCATTTCGAAATCCGTCCACGAAACCTCCGAGGACGAGTGGGACAGCGTCATGAACGCAAACGCCAAGTCCTTCTTTCTGATGGCCAAGCGAGCCCTGCCATCGATGATGGAGCGTCGCACCGGGACGATCGTCGCGACCGGATCCATTTCCAGCGTCGTAGGGCTTCCCGCGCAGGCAGCCTATTGCGCCAGCAAGGGTGCCCTGCTGCAACTGGTTCGGCAAATGGCCGTCGATTATGCCTCCGCAGGCATCAGGATCAATGCGGTCGGGCCAGGCTCGATCAACACCCCGTTCCTGACGAAATATCTGCAAGGTCTGGAGGATCCAGCCGCCGGCGAAGCGAATATCAAGTCGGCGCATCCGCTTGGACGATGGGCCGAGCCCGAAGAGATAGCGGACGCGATCGTCTATCTCTCCGGTTCCGCGAGCTCATTTGTGACCGGTCAGATTCTGATGGTTGACGGCGGATACACGGCACGGTGATCGGCGGATAGCCAAGAACCTTAAAGCCAGCCAAGAGCGGTCGCTGCGCGAAGCGCTTCGGCGCGACGGTTGCACCCCAGCTTTCTGAAAAGATTGCCGAGATGGAATTTCACCGTCACCTCGGAAATGTTGAGCGTTTGGGCGATGCGTTTATTCGACAGTCCGCCGGCGATCAGTTGCAGCATCTGTGCTTCGCGCTGCGACAGGCCGCCCTGCAATGCGCGGGCCTGTGGTGAGTTCACCGAGGCAGAGAAGATGGAAAGTGCGGCTCGAACATCGGAAGAGGTTTCGATGAAGCTTCGGATGCGCCGGTTTTTCAAAAGAGGCGCCAGGAAAATCCGCTCCTCGGACAATACGCCGTTGCATCCAAGCCGGGTCGCGCTTTCGAGCGCGGACAGGATATGCGCGCGCGCCGCGGCATTGTCGCGGCGCTGATGCGCGGCGTAGCTCCGCCACAGCTGCAGCGCCACTTTCTCCCGGTTCGTAACCTGCGGGTTGGCGATAAGAGCATCGATCTGACGCGAGAGATAGGCGCGGGGCGTCGAAAGGCGCACGGCGTCGCGCAACCATGCCATGGCATAGGAAATCTCATCGCGCCGGCTCAGGCGTGTCAGTTCCTCGGTCGCGCTTTCGACCCAGTTGCGCCCGATCCGCATGCGTACGGCTGAAAGCGTGGCCGCTGCATCGCCCCAGCGATTGACGTTCTGATAGGCGATAGCGATGCGGATCTCCATCATTGCGTGAAACTGCAGCCCCTCCGACAGGTGGATCCATAGCCCGTCCAGAAAGCCGGACCGGATCGCCATCGGGAAGTGATCGGCGAGAACCTGCGAGGCGTAGTGAAGTGCAAACTGCATCAGGCTCGGCCAGATCTCCGCGGCGGCGAACTGTTCGAATTCCGTCTGGACAAAATCCAGAAGATCGCGCGGGCGCCCCGATTCATAGGTGATGCAGGCTTCCGCCAGGCGCAGCATTCGGAATTCCGCTTCCGCTTCATGTGGAACCTGTTCCAGCTTGCTCCGCGCTTCCCGTGCGGCTTGTCTGGCGAACAATGTGTCGCCGCTCATCAGGCGCAGCACGATCTGATGCAGATGAATGAAGAATTCGAGCAGCGGCTGTCCACTCATCTGACGCAGATAGATCAGGGCGCGGGCGGCCGCGGCCTCCGCCTCGCGGAAGTTGCGGCGACGAATCTCGAACTCGAGAAGCGCATTGTAATATGCCGCCCATTTGCCGTGATCGCCCATCGGATAGTCCGCCATGAATTCGCCGAGGCGGGTGATCATCGCATCGCTCGGCGTCAGGTCCTCGGCGATCATCAGATTGAGCCTGAAGGTTCGGGCAGCGAAGGAAAATCGCGATCCGCGCGCCAGAACCTTCAAGGGGTCCAGATAATCCGAGCCGAGATGCCGGCTCAAGAGATGGCGCACGCGTTGCAATTCGCCTTGCTTCAGAAGTGCGCGCGTGACGGCGAAGAGCACCGTTTCGTTGGTCGCGATCATCTCCTGTGAGAAGCGCAGGACAATGTCCTGAAACCTGTTCAGGCTGCTGCGATAGATCAGGTCCCGGCCCTGAGCGCGTTCGAGGATCTGCGCCGCATGGGCCTC
>DASVPC010000025.1:0-10932 GCA_036383055.1 Rhizobium sp.
ATCTGGCGCTCGCAGCTTCGCTCGCCTCCGGCCTGCTCGGTATCATGAAGAAGGTGGAACCGACGGCGCCGACTGAGGATTCGGCCAACGAAGGCTCGATCGACCTGCCGCGCGGCCTTCTCGAAGCCATCGCACTGCTCGAAGACGAGCCGGCCTTCCATGAAGTCCTCGGCAAGGACTTCATCGACATCTATGCCGGCGTCAAGCGCGGCGAGTTCGAGACTTTCATGCAGGTGATCAGCCCCTGGGAGCGGGAATTCCTTCTGCTCAACGTGTGAGGGAGGGCCACCCATGACATCGCAGGACGCATGGCAGAGCCCGATCGCGCCGGGGCTTTCCTGGTACCAGGCAACCGTCGGGCCTCGCCCGATCTATCCGAAACTCGACGGCTCGCGCCGCGCCGACGTCGCCATCATCGGCGGCGGCTATACCGGCCTGCAGGCGGCCTATAATCTCGCCAAGGGCGGCGTCGATGTCGTGCTGATCGACGCCAACCGCTTCGGCGACGGCGCCTCCGGGCGCAATGGCGGCCAGCTCGGCACCGGTCAGCGCTGGTGGCCGGAGGAGCTGGAAGAGAAGATCGGCTATGAGCGCTCCAAGGCGCTTTTCGATCTTGCCGAGGACGCCAAGCGGCATCTGCTCGACTTCGCCGCCGAGCATGGCATCGACATCGATTTCATGCCCGGCCAGATGAACGTCACGCACAAGCCGAGCTACAAGCGCGCCTATAGGGAAAACGCGGAGATCGCCGCGACGCGCTACGGCTATCCGCATGTCAGCTTCATGGATACGACGGAGACCCAGGAGCGGCTGGGCTCGAAGCGCTATCTCTATGGCGTCAGGGACATGGGCACCGGCCATATCCATCCGCTGAAGCTGCTCATCGGCCTGGCGCGCGTGGCCGCTGCCGCCGGCGCTTCGCTGTTCGAGATGACGCCGGCAAAAGCGATCAGCCAATCTGGCGGCAAGACGCTGATCGAGACCGAGAGCGGCACCATCACCGCCGATCGCGTGCTGATCGCCTGCAACGGCTATATCGGCAATCTGGAGCCGGTGACGGCGAGCCATGTCATGCCGATTCGCTCCTTTATCGGGGCGACCGAACCGCTCGACAGATTTCCCGATGTGCTGCCCGGTGGCGAAGCCGTGGCGGATTCGCGCTTCGTGGTGCGGTATTTCCGCAAATCGAAGGACGGACGCCTGCTGTTCGGCGGCCGCGAGGCCTATACGGCCGATAATCCGCGCGACATAACGCAGCACATCCGCCGCCAGATCGCCGAAATCTATCCCTCGCTCGACACAATCGACATCACCCATGCCTGGGGCGGATCCGTCGGCATCACCATGCCGCGCCAGCCTTTCGTGCGCGATGTCATGCCCGGCGTGACCTCCATCGGCGGTTATTCCGGGCACGGGGTCATGCTGTCAAACTATTGCGGTAAACTCTATGCGAAAACGGTCCTCGGGAACGCCGACGATCTTGCGCTTTTCAGGGCGCTGAACATCCCACCGTTTCCCGGTGGCGCCCGCATGCGAGCGCCTCTCCTGTTCCTGGCGCTCTCGTGGTTTGCGTTGCGCGACAGGTTTTAGAGAAGAGAATGGATTTCCTCTTTCGGCAATCCGCTCTAAAAACCGAGTCTGAATTTTGCGATGCACACTGGCCTTTTTAAATCGATTAGATTAAAAGGGGCCTCAACCAAGACCGATTGAGAGATACCTCATGAGCAGCCAAATCATTCCCGTTGAACCATTTGATTATGTCGTTTTCGGCGGCAGCGGCGACCTTGCCGAACGCAAGCTCCTGCCCGCTCTTTATCATCGCCAGATCGAAGGCCAGTTCTCCGAACCGACCCGCGTCATCGGCGCGTCGCGCAGCGCGCTCTCCAATGAAGAATACCGCAAATTCGCCGACGCCGCCCTCAAGGAACACCTGAAGAAGGGCGAATATGATGAGGCTGAGGTCAAGAAGTTCCTCGCCCGCCTGTTCTACGTTCCGGTGGACGCCCGCAGCGATGCCGGCTGGGATCAGCTGAAGAAGATCCTCGACGAGGGCAAAGACCGCGTTCGCGCCTTCTATCTTGCCGTCGCTCCCGGCATTTTCGGCGATATCTCGCAGAAGATCCATGACCACAAGCTGATCACCAAGCAGACCCGCATCGTCGTTGAAAAGCCGATCGGCCGCGACCTCGCTTCGGCCCTGCAGCTCAACGATACGATCGGCAAGGTCTTCAAGGAAGAGCAGATCTTCCGCATCGACCACTATCTCGGCAAGGAGACGGTGCAGAACCTGATGGCGCTGCGTTTCGCCAATGCCCTCTACGAGCCCCTATGGAACGCCAATCACATTGACCACGTCCAGATCACGGTGGCGGAATCGGTGGGTCTCGAAGGCCGCGCCGGCTACTACGATACCGCCGGCGCGCTGCGCGACATGGTGCAGAACCATATCCTGCAGCTCCTTTGCCTGACCGCGATGGAAATTCCCTCCTCGATGGATTCCGAAGCCGTCCGCGACGAGAAGCTGAAGGTGCTGCGCGCGCTGAAGCCGATCAACGCTTCCAACGTCGAGCAGGCGACGGTTCGCGGTCAGTACCGCGCCGGCGCATCCTCGGGCGGTCCGGTCAAGGGCTACCTCGATGAACTCGAAGGCGGCGTTTCCAACACCGAAACCTTCGTCGCCATCAAGGCGGAGATCGGCAATTGGCGCTGGGCCGGCGTTCCCTTCTACATCCGCACCGGCAAGCGTCTTGCCGGCCGCATGTCGGAGATCGTCATCACCTTCAAGCCGATCCCGCACAACATCTTCGATCAGGCCGCCGGCCGCACGGTCGCCAACCAGCTGATCATCCGCCTGCAGCCGGACGAAGGCGTCAAGCAGTCGCTGATGATCAAGGATCCCGGTCCGGGCGGCATGCGCCTGCGCAACGTCTCGCTCGACATGAGCTTCGCCTCGGCCTTCAACGTCCGCAATCCGGACGCCTATGAGCGCCTGCTGATGGACGTCATCCGCTCGAACCAGACGCTGTTTATGCGCCGCGACGAAGTGGAAGCCGCATGGGATTGGGTCGACCCGATCCTCAAGGGTTGGGAAGAAGCCGGCCAGCAGGTGCAGGGCTATACGGCCGGCACCTGGGGTCCGAGCCAGGCCATCGCTCTGATCGAGCGCGACGGCCGCACCTGGCATGACGATATCTAGGACGGTGACGATGACAGCGAATATGCATGCTTTCGCCAATGGCGCCGAACTCGCCGGCAAGCTCGCGGACAAGGTGGTCGACGTTCTCTCGGCCGCCATTACCGCCCGCGGCTCCGCAAGCATCGCGGTCTCCGGCGGCTCGACGCCGAAGGCCTTCTTCCAGGCGCTGTCATCGCGTCCGCTCGACTGGGGCAAGGTGACGATCACCCTCGTCGACGAACGGTTCGTGCCGGCTGACAATCCGCGCTCGAACCATCTGCTCGTCCAGGAAAACCTGCTGAAGGACAAGGCCGCTGCGGCCAAGTTCCTTCCGCTCTACCAGGCCGCGGCTTCTGCTGAGGAAGCCGCCGTCATCGCCACGGAAAAGACCAAGGGCGTCGGCCATCCCTTCGATGTCGCCATCCTCGGCATGGGCAATGACGGCCACACGGCCTCGTTCTTTCCGGGCGGCAGCAATCTTGCGACCGCGCTTGATCCGAAGACCCCGCGCGGCATCATCACGATGGAAGCCGAAGGCGCTGGCGAACCCCGGCTGACCTTCACCTTCTCCAGCCTTCAGGATGCCCGATTGCTGGTGCTCCATATCGAGGGCGAAGGCAAGAAGGACGTTCTCGCCAAGGCCGAGGCACCGGGAGAAGAGACCGAAATGCCGATCCGCGCCATTCTGCGCCGGGCCGCTTCTCCGGTCGAGATTTACTGGGCTCCCTGACACGGCCGAACGGTCGTCATCGGACCCTGAATGACACAGCAACGGCTGCTGCGCCACGCGCCCGAAAGGGCGTGCCGGCATAGCAGTGAGATTTCAAGCCGGCGCCTGATCCTTTCCTAGACAAGATCGACGGTGATCTTTCGGGATCAAGCGCAAGAACAGCCGGAGGCAGATCGACCATGGCCGCTGACGCCCGCATATCCGCGATTACCGCACGTATCGTCGAACGTTCGAAACCAACACGCGAGCTCTATCTGGAGCGCCTGCGCAACGCCGCGACCAAGGGCGCGCAGCGCTCCATTCTCGGCTGCGCCAACCTTGCCCACGGCTTCGCAGTCTGTTCCCCCTCCGAGAAGGATGCGCTGGCGGGCGACCGCGTGCCCAATCTCGGAATCATCACCTCCTATAACGACATGCTCTCGGCGCATCAGCCCTTCGAGACCTATCCCGCGATCATCCGCGAAGCGGCGGCGGAAGCAGGCGGCATCGCCCAGGTCGCCGGCGGTGTGCCCGCCATGTGCGACGGCGTCACGCAGGGCCAGCCGGGCATGGAACTGTCGCTGTTCTCGCGCGACCTGATCGCCATGTCGGCCGGTGTCGGCCTGTCGCACAATATGTTCGACGCCGCCGTCTTCCTCGGCGTCTGCGACAAGATCGTTCCGGGCCTCGTGATCGCTGCCCTCTCCTTCGGCCATCTGCCGGCCGTCTTCATTCCGGCCGGGCCGATGACCTCGGGCCTGCCGAATGATGAGAAATCGCGCGTGCGCCAGCTCTTCGCCGAAGGCAAGGTCGGCCGCGCCGAACTGCTGGAGGCGGAATCGAAGTCCTATCACGGCCCCGGTACCTGTACCTTCTACGGCACGGCCAATTCCAACCAGATGCTGATGGAGATCATGGGCTTCCATATGCCCGGCGCCTCCTTCGTCAATCCCGGCACGCCGCTGCGCGAGGCGCTGACCCGCGAGGCGACAAAGCGAGCGCTTGCCATCACCGCCATGGGTAATGAATTCACACCCGCCGGCGAGATGATCGACGAGCGCTCGATCGTCAACGGCGTCGTCGGCCTGCACGCGACCGGCGGCTCGACCAACCACACGATGCATCTCGTCGCCATGGCGCGCGCGGCCGGCATCGCCCTCACCTGGCAGGATATTTCCGAGCTGTCGGACATCATTCCGCTGCTGGCCCGCGTCTATCCGAACGGTCTTGCCGACGTAAACCATTTTCATGCCGCCGGCGGCATGGGCTTCCTGATCAAGGAACTTCTGAAGAAGGGGCTGCTGCACGATGACGTCCGCACCGTCGCCGGCCAGGGGCTTTCCGCCTATTCGATCGAGGTGAAAATCGGCGCCGACGGCGGCGTTGTCCGCGAACCGGCACCGGAAAAGAGCGGCGACCCGAAGGTGCTCTCGACCATCGACGCGCCCTTCCAGGGCAATGGCGGGCTGAAGATGCTGCGCGGCAATATCGGCAAGGCGGTGATCAAGATCTCCGCCGTAAAGCCGGAGCGCCATATCATCGAAGCGCCCGCCGTCATCTTCCACGACCAGCTGGAGATGCAGCAGGCCTTCAAGGATGGCAAGCTGAACCGCGATTTCGTCGCCGTCGTCCGCTTCCAGGGACCGAAGGCCAACGGCATGCCGGAGCTGCACAAGCTGACGCCGGCACTCGGCGTGCTGCAGGACCGCGGCTTCCGCGTGGCGCTTTTGACCGACGGGCGTATGTCCGGCGCATCGGGCAAGGTTCCAGCCGCTATCCATGTCACGCCGGAGGCCATCGATGGCGGTCCGATCGCCCGCATCCAGGAGGGTGACATCATCCGTATCGATGCGATTGCCGGCACGCTGGAAGTGCTGGTCGACGCCGCCACCATGGCCGAACGCACGCCTGTCGTCGCCGACCTCTCCGAGAACGAGTTCGGCATGGGCCGCGAGCTCTTCGCCCCCTTCCGCCGCGCCGCCGGTCCGGCCGATCAGGGCGCCAGCGTATTGTTCCGTCACTAACACATCAATACATCCCGCTTTCAGGCGATTTCGCCTGAAAGCGGGCAGGATGCATGGATAGAAAAGCTGTCTTATGAGGCGTTCGGCGCGCTTTTGTCCGTCCATTTGGGTGGAAGACCGATCCGTTCTCCGATGAAGCCGGCAACGCCCGGCGATTTTCCAAACACCTTGCACGCTTCGTATTTCGGCGCGCGCCCGACGAGGCCTGCTAGCTTCGCCCCGGATGGAAAAGGCATCGTTCCGAACGGGGTTCTGCCTTTGACGAGCATCTTGCTGAAATCGCTGCCGAACTTCGTGGCGAGGCTATAGGCGTCCCCTTCCTTGGCGACAGTTCCCGAATCGAAAAACGCGTTCGCGCCGCGCCCCCAGATCATCACCGCCTTCTGCGCGCCCTGACCGTCGATCGCCTCAGCCTCGAGTGACAGGCTGCCCATCCCGACCGGGATGCGCGGAACAGGCACGGGCACGCCCGGCAGCAGCACGCTTTTGGCCACCGACGCGACCTTCGACGCGCCGACCGCCGTCGTGTTCGTGGGCTTGACTTGCGTGACGACAGCCCGAACGGTCAAATCCGCCGGCTCCGACAGGCCGACGACGACGAAACGTTCGCTCAAGCCCGAGCAAAGCGTTCTATCAACGGCATTGGTGACGAGGTTTCGCTGCGCCGGCGTGAAAGCGACACTTTCAGCCCGCATCGAAAAGGCGGTCGGAATGATCTTCACGGTCTTCGCCGCGAGAACCTCATCCTTGTTCACCTTGAGAAGCGAGCGGGTCACCATTCCGTCCGATTGTTTCAGGCCATCATAGGATCGCAGGGAGCCCGCGCGGTCCAGAGGTGCCGACGCACAGCCTGCAACCAGCAAACTGAGAGACGCGACCGTCGGCCAGACGGCGAGCTGACCCGCCCGGCGTGCCTTGGAGTGGATCGGACCATGCACTGCTGTCGTATCGCAATTGGAAATCGGGTTGACTGGCATGGCGTACCGGCTCTCCTCTGCCTGCTTCGGGCATCTCGAGTTAACATTAATTATTACACTGGATGTAAAAATTAATGTTGGCAACTTTGCGGCAACTATCGAGCGAGGCGGGCGAATTATTTCACCGGAAATGGAGTTGGTAAAAAGCCGCGGGTAAGTCCCGACAGGTTTGTGTGTCGCGGCAACTTATGACAAAATATTTCAATGCATGACGCCCCCTCAAAACCGGAAGGCCTGCGCGAGCAAAAACGGCGCTTGACGTTTCAGCGCATCGCGGAGGCCGGACTGAAATCCTTTCTTGCAAAAGGCTATCAGGAGACGACTCTCGACGAGATCGCGGCCGCGGCCGGCATTTCCCGGCGAACCTTCTTTTATTATTTCAAAAGCAAGGACGAGATTCTTCTGGCGCACCAGCGCGGCTATATAGACGCCCTCAAGGCGTCGATCCTGGAGAGTGCATCGGCCGGGCAACCGATCGAGATCGTACATCAGGCGCTGCGCAGGCTCGTCGCACGTGTCCAGACACCGCAACTCCTCGCGACCGCCCGGCTGCTGCGACAAAACAATGCCTTGCGTGCCCGCACGCGGGGCAACTATCTGGCGCTTGAGCAAGCCGTCTACGAGAGCCTATGCGAGCTGTTTCCAGCCAAGGACCATGACGAACTTCGGCTGATGTCCATGATATCGGTGAGCCCGCTTCGCCTTGCGGTCGACAAATGGCTCCAGAAGGATGGCCAGCATCCGCTGATGGATTATATCGAGGACGCGCTCAGGAAATTCCGGGCGGCGATCTGACGACCGAATACCGTTCGGACACCTCTGGCTGACTTTGCTCAGGCCCTGATATCGAGCACGCGGTCGCGATGCGCCGGATGGGTGCTGTAGACGAAGATCTTGTTCATTTCCTTCTCTGACAGCAGCCGCAGGAAGCGAACCTCCACCGTGTTGTTGGAAAAGATCTTCATCAGCACGCAACCGATCTTGCTGATGCGGGCATCAGGGATATCGAGATAGAATTGCTTCGGCAGATTGAACTGTGTGAGGATCGCCAACATCGCGCTGGTCTGCGAGATGCGAATAATGTCGCAACGGCGTGACGCCAGATTAAGGACGCCCTTCTCGGTATATTCGATCCGCGCCGCGTTCATCGTGTCCTGCATCCTGTACCGCGCTTCGCGGTCGTACATGAAGGACTCTTCCTTGTTGAGAAAATGCTGGCCTGAATGCGCTGCGCCGCGAGCTGCCATTGCCGTAAATCCCTAGAGTAGCTTACGGATCACACGCTACCAGCGGGTATTTAACAGAAGGTTTGGAAGCGCTAGCCCAAGTTGCATTTATTTTATGTGTTTGATCGGGCTAGCGCATTCGCACCGTTTGGACAGTGCCTTATTGCTTACGATAGGTATGGCCTTCGGCATCGAAGAGATGCAGCTTCTGCCGGTCGGCTGCAAAGCGCATCTTTTGCCCGCGCTTGACCTCCGCGATACCGGGGATCTTGACGATGATCGGCTCGCCGTCCACGAGGCCCTCGATATAGAGCTGCGTGACTTCGCCGAGCGCCTCGACGATCGAGACCTCGCCTTCGAAGAGGTAGTTCTCGTCGGCGGCGACCCGCAGGTCTTCCGGGCGGACACCAAAGCTCGCGGTCTTGCCGCGCTCGGAGGCGGCGGTCGGGATGTCGAGGGTCACCGACTTGCCGCCCGTCAGCGTCACCGTCGTCTTTTCGCCGGCCTCGGTCACCGTCGCCGGAATGATGTTCATGGCCGGCGAGCCGATAAACTTCGCAACGAAGAGGTTGGCCGGATGCTCGTACAGTTCAAGCGGGGCGCCCACCTGCTCGACGCGGCCGGCCGACAGCACGACTATGCGGTCGGCAAGCGTCATGGCTTCGACCTGGTCGTGGGTGACGTAGATCATCGTCGTCTCGGGCATGGATTCGCTAAGCTTGGCGATCTCGATGCGGGTCGCGACGCGCAATGCCGCGTCGAGGTTCGACAGCGGCTCGTCGAACAGAAAGACCTTCGGATTGCGGCAGATGGCGCGGCCGATGGCAACGCGCTGGCGCTGGCCGCCCGAAAGCGCCTTGGGCAAGCGCTCGAGATATTGCGTCAGCTGAAGGCTCGCCGCCGCGGCGCGAACGCGGCGGTCGATCTCCTTCTTGTTTTCCTTGGCGATCCGCATGCCGAAGGCCATGTTGTCGTAGACCGTCATATGCGGATAGAGGGCATAGGACTGGAAGACCATGGCAATGCCGCGCCTGGAGGGCGGCACTTCGTTGACCTTCTGCCCGGCGATGAGCATATCGCCGGCGGTGATGCTCTCCAGTCCGGCGATCATACGCAGCAAGGTGGATTTGCCGCATCCGGACGGTCCGACGAAGACGATGAACTCGCCTTGCTGGATCTCCAGATCGATGCCATGCAGGACATGCACGCTTCCGTATGATTTACGGATGTCTTTTAGAACCAGTCCCGTCATCTCTGCCCTCCTCCCAGGCACTCAGGTCAGACGCGCGAAATAAGCGCCCCAGGCCGGAATATCGATCTTGTTGCCGTAATTGTTGCTTGTAAAACCGTGACCGGTCAGAGCCTGCCAATCCCCCTCGGGCAGAGTCGCGGCCACCGCCGTCGCGCTCATGTTGAACACGCAGAGAACCGTCTCGTCGTCATGGCGGCGCGTATAGATCAGCACGTCGTCCTGCGGCTCCACGAAAGCAATCTCGCCCTTGGCGAAGGCCGGATGCTGCTTGCGGAAGGCGAGGAAGCGGCGGTACTGCTCGAGCACCGAATTCTCGTCGCCCTGCTGCACACTGACGGCACGCAAGATGTGTTCCATCGGCACCGGCAGCCATGGCTTTACCGTCGAGAAGCCGCCCTGCGCCATCTGGCTGTCCCAGACCATCGGCGTACGGCAGCCATCGCGGCCCTTGAATTCCGGCCAGAACTGGATGCCGTAGGGATCCTGCAGGTCCTGATAGGAGAGCTCGGCCTCCGTCAGGCCCAGTTCCTCGCCCTGATAGATGCAGACCGAGCCGCGCAGGGTCAGAAGCAGCGCCGCATATTGCTTGGCGAAGGCGTCGCGGTCGGCAACTAGGCCGCCCCAGCGGCTGACATGGCGCACGACGTCATGGTTCGAGAATGCCCAGCACGCCCAGCCATCCGGCGCGGCGGCGGCAAAATCGTCCATGACCTCTTCGACGCGATCCGGCGACAGCGCATCCGGCGACAGGAATTCGAAGGCGTAGCACATGTGCATCTTGTCGTCGCCGGCGGTATATTCGCCGACGATCTCAAGGCCGCGCTGGCTGTCGCCGACTTCGCCGACGGCGGCGATTGCCGGATATTCGTCGAGCACGGCGCGGAAACGCTTCAGGAACGCCAGGTTCTCCGGACGGTTCTTGTCGTAGAGATGCTCCTGGAAATTATAGGGATTGACCGCCGGCGCGGTGGAGGCATTGCGGCGCGACGGCTCCAGGGCCGGATTGTCGCGCAGCTCCCTGTCGTGGAAATAGAAGTTGATGGTGTCAAGGCGGAAGCCGTCGACACCGCGGTCCAGCCAGAAGCGCACGACATTGAGCAGGCGGTCCTGCACCTGCGGATTATGCAGGTTCATATCCGGCTGCGAGGTCAGGAAGTTGTGCAGGTAGTACTGCATGCGGGTCGGATCCCAGGCCCAGGCCGAGCCGCCGAAGATCGACAGCCAGTTGTTGGGCGGCGTACCGTCCGGCTTGGCATCGGCCCAGACATACCAGTCGGCCTTTGGATTATCCTTGCTGGAGCGGCTCTCGACGAACCAGGGGTGGCGGTCGGAGCTGTGCGACAGCACCAGGTCGATCATCACCTTGATGCCGAGACGATGGGCCTCGCTCATCATCACATCGAAATCGGCAAGCGTGCCGAAGATCGGATCGACATCTTCGTAATCGGAGACGTCGTAGCCGAAATCACGCATCGGCGAGGTGAAGAACGGTGAAATCCAGATTGCGTCGACCCCGAGAGCGGCGACATGCGGCAGACGGGCGGCAATGCCCTTGAGATCGCCGATGCC
>DASVPC010000026.1:0-1637 GCA_036383055.1 Rhizobium sp.
TCCGGTTCGAAGC
The DNA here is from genome assembly GCA_036383055.1 of Rhizobium sp. Lineage (GTDB taxonomy): Bacteria > Pseudomonadota > Alphaproteobacteria > Rhizobiales > Rhizobiaceae > Rhizobium. The sequence continues at coordinate 14 of DASVPC010000026.1, forward strand.
GAAATCATCCAGGCCGTTGATGCCAGCGCTTTGCCCGACGCCGACATCGACCTTGTCTATCGTCGGCATCTGCACAAGCCGCGCTATCCCTTCGAGATGAGTGTCGGCGAGATCGCCTGTTTCCTTTCGCATCGCAAGGCATGGGCGGCAATCGTCGAGCAGGGTGTCGATGCCGGCCTCGTGTTTGAAGACGACGTGGAGATCGACGCCTCGTTTCACGCCGCTTTTGCCGCCGCACAGGCATGCCTCACGCCGGGCGCCCTCATTCGCTTTCCCTTCCGGATGGGCAAGGAACATGGCGAGTGCGTAATGACGCATGGTCAGGCCAGCGTCATCCAGCCAGGCCGGGTCGGTCTTGGCATGGTGGCGCAGCTCGTCAGTCGCGACGCCGCCATCCGGTTGCTGGAGGCGACGGCCTTGTTTGACCGCCCGGTCGACACGACCGTCCAGATGCGCTGGATGACCGGCCTATCGCCCCTTGCCGTCATGCCGGGCGGTGTGCATGAAATATCCTCGCAACTCGGCGGCAGCACTATCAAGAGCCGAAAGACCGTGTTCGAGAAGCTGTCCAGAGAGATCTTGCGGCCGTTCTATCGTGCGAAAATCGCAATGCGCTCCCGCCGCTCAAGTTGAGACCATACACATTGGCCGTTCCAATTCTCTTATATCATCAGATCGCGGTGCCGCCCTCGCGGCGCGTGCCTTTTAGAAGCATGGCGGTGCATCCGGAGGCTTTCCATAACCAGATGGCCTGGCTGAAAAGACTGGGCGTGCAGGGTCTTTCGCTGCGCGAGGCGCTCCCCTACATCCAGGGCGCCAAGACCGGCAAGGTTGCAGCCATCACCTTCGACGACAGCTACGCCAACGTCTATGAGAACGCCTTGCCGGTCCTGCAGGAGTTCGGCTTCACCGCCACGAATTTCGTGGTTGCCAATCAGGTCGGCGGCAGCAATGTCTGGGATATTCCGAACGGTGTGGCGCGGGCGCCCTGCATGTCGCTTGAGCAGTTGCGCAAATGGGTGGCGCTCGGACATGAGGTCGGTTCGCATACGCTCGATCATGTGCATCTTCCGCAATTGCCGATGCAGGAGGCCCGCCGCCAGATCGTCCATTCCCGGGAGTTGCTGGAGGACATGCTGGACGAGATCGTTTCCTCCTTCTGTTTCCCCTATGGGGACGAAATGCCGCTTGATCGGGTTTTGGCCTATGAGGCCGGCTACAGCGCCGCAACGACGACACGACGCGGCAGGGCGCGGCAGGACCATGATCCTTTCGGCCTGCCACGCGCCACGGTTCGCCGCAACGACAGCTGGCTCCATTTCATCCGGAAGTGTATTTCCGGGTAGGTCGCGTGTACCGGTGACGGGATTGCGAGCTGACCGCTTCCCGCTTTTGGCAAGGGAGCGATCAGCAGCATTTCACGGCGCGATGGTGAAGCTGTAGGTGCCGTTCGTCTTATGGCCGTCGGTCGAAAGGACATGCCATTCGACCGTGTACTTGCCGGTTGCCAGCTTGTCCGTGATCGGGATCATCAGCGTGGTATCGCTCTTCATCAGCATGGCTTCTCCTGTCTTCACGGCCTCCTTGTTCGGGCCAGTGACGGTCACGCCACTGAATTTGAGAT
>DASVPC010000027.1:0-7314 GCA_036383055.1 Rhizobium sp.
GTCAGGATCGGATGCGGCCAGCGGATCAGCTCGTGCAGGCCGCCGAGGCGGGCGACGCGCTCGGCGGTCGGGCGCAGCATCAAGTGATAGGTATTGCCGAGGATGATGTCGGCGCCGCTTTCGCGCACCTGATCGAGATACATCGCCTTGACCGTGCCGACCGTGCCGACCGGCATGAAGGCCGGCGTGCGGATCGTACCGCGCGGCATGGAGACTTCGCCGAGACGGGCGCCGCCATCGGTCTTCTTCAATGTGAACTGAAAGCTCTCGCTCATCTCGTCTTAGTCTTTCCGGTGGAGCAGGCTGCCATCGCCATAGGAATAGAAGCGATAGCCCGTCTCAATAGCATGGGTATAGGCCGCGCGCATGGTATCGAGGCCGGCAAAGGCCGACACCAGCATGAACAGCGTCGAGCGCGGCAGGTGAAAATTGGTCATCAGCAGATCGACCACCTTGAAGTGGTAGCCGGGTGTAATGAAGATGCCGGTCGCGCCAGACCATGGCTTGATCGTGCCATCCTCGGCAGCCGCACTTTCCAGAAGCCGCAGCGAGGTCGTGCCGACGCAAACGATGCGCCCGCCCCTCGCCTTCACGGCATTCAGCTTTTCCGCCGTCTCCGCATCGACATGGCCGATCTCGAAATGCATCTTATGGTCTTCAGTATCGTCGGCCTTGACGGGCAGGAACGTGCCGGCACCGACATGCAGCGTCACGAAATGCCGCTCGACGCCCATGGCGTCCAGCGTGGCAAACAGCGACGGGGTGAAATGCAGGCCGGCGGTGGGGGCAGCGACGGCGCCCTCCTCACGGGCATAAATGGTCTGATAATCGGCGCGGTCGCGCTCGTCTTCCGGGCGCTTGGCGGCGATATAGGGCGGCAGCGGAATATGGCCGACGGCGGCAATCGCTTCGTCGAGCGCTGGACCGGAGAGATCGAAGCGCAGCGTGATTTCGCCACTCTCGCCCTTCGCCTCGACCACGGCATCAAGCGCGCCGAGAGCACAGACATTCTCGCCATGGCCGAACTGGATGCGGTCGCCGATCTTGATGCGCTTGCCCGGCTTGGCGAATGCCTTCCAGCGATCGGGGGCGACACGCATATGCAACGTCGCTGAAACCTGCTGCCCAGGTGCGCCGTCGCGGTGGCGAATGCCTTCCAATTGGGCGGGGATGACCTTGGTGTCGTTGAAGACGATCGCATCGCCGGGACGAAGGAAAGACGAGAGATCGCGAATGCGATGATCGCTCAAGACCGCCACAGCATTCGGATCGACCACGAGCAGGCGCGCGCTGTCGCGCGGCTCGGCGGGCCTCAGCGCTATGCGCTCCTCCGGCAGGTCGAAATCGAAAAGGTCAACACGCATTCAGGTAATCCGGGCAAAGCGAAACCCGCCCCCGCGCCAAAGACGCAAGAGGCGGGTTTCAGGAATAATCACAATCAGACGTCGGCGGCAATCCGCGCAGAGACGATCGAGTCCGGATCCTTCACAGGCTCGCCGCGCTTGATCTTGTCGACATTATCCATGCCGCTGATCACCTGGCCCCAGACCGAATACTGCTTGTTTAGCCAGGGAGCATCGGTGAAGCAGATGAAGAACTGCGAGTTGGCCGAGTTCGGGTTCTGCGAACGCGCCATCGAGCAGGTGCCGCGAATATGCGAGGTGGCGGAAAACTCAGCCTTGAGGTCCGGCTTGGACGAGCCGCCGGTGCCGGCGCGGGCCGTATTGCCGCCGACCTTGCCGTGTTCCACGTCGCCGGTCTGGGCCATGAAGCCGTCGATGACGCGGTGGAAAACAACGCCGTCATAGGCCTTCTCGCGAGCGAGTTCCTTGATGCGGGCGACGTGCTCCGGAGCGACCTGCGGCAGGAGTTGAATGACAACTTCGCCCTTCGTGGTTTCCAGGATGAGGGTGTTTTCGGGATCCTTGATCTCAGCCATTTTCGTTTCCTCGTTCTATGTTTGATTACGCATGATCTTGTCCCAAAACCGCTTCACACTTTTGGGGATTATGCTTTTAAATTTACTTCTTGCTGACGGTAACCTTGAGCATCTTGTCCGGGTTGCTCACTTCGCCGTTCTGGCCCTCGCCGCGCTTGATCTTGTCGACGAGCTCCATGCCGGAGACGACCTTGCCAACGACCGTGTACTGGCCGTTCAGGAAATCGCCATCGGCGAACATGATGAAGAACTGCGAATTCGCGGAGTTCGGATCCTGGGCACGCGCCATGCCGATAACGCCGCGCGTGAACGGAACCTTGGAGAATTCAGCCGGAAGGTTGGGAAGATCGGAACCGCCGGTGCCGGCCTTGGCGGCGTTATAGCCCTTCGTCGTGTTGCCGTACTGGACATCGCCGGTCTGGGCCATGAAGCCATCGATGACGCGGTGGAAGACGACATTGTCATACGCACCCTTCTTCGCCAGCGCTTCGATCTGCGCGACATGCTTCGGCGCAACTTCGGGCATCAGCTCGATGACAACAGGGCCGTCTTTCAGCTGAATCGTCAGAAGATCGGTGGCCGCAGCCGAGATGGCACTGCCTGCGAAGGCGGCGAGGCCGAGAAAGCTTGCCAATGCGATATGAAACAGTTTCATGGGTGCTCCGTTCGGAAAATGGATATCGGCCTGCTTTTATTTGGCCGGATCTTTTAACTTGCCAGTCAAGGCTTCAAGAACCGCTGGCGGGACGAAGGCGCTGACATCGCCGCCCATGGAGGCGATCTGCCGCACCAATGTGGCGGTTATGGGCCGCGACGCCGTGCCAGCGGGGAGAAACAGAGTCTGAATATCCGGCGCCATCTGGCGGTTCATGCCCGCCATCTGCATTTCATAGTCGAGATCGGTGCCGTCGCGCAGGCCACGCACCAGAAGGCTCGCGCCATGCTTGCGCGCCGCGTCGACCACTAGATTGTCGAATGAGACGACGGAGATATCGGCTGCCTTCTTCGGCAGCGCATCGGCAAGCGAGCGGTTGATCAGCTCGGCCCGTTCCTCAAAGGAAAAAAGCGGCTTCTTACCGGGATGGATGCCAATCGCGACAATAACCTTGGAGGCGACATTCAGCGCCTGCACGAGGACGTCCAGATGTCCGTTGGTCATGGGATCGAAGGATCCGGGATAAAAGGCTGTCGTCATACCAGGCCGGCTCGTTGTTTCGACGCCTTTTGTCACGGATAGCCCCTTCTCGCAAGTCATTTACAACCCGGCGATGGCCTCTGAACGACAGATGAATGCAGCGTTCAAGCCCGTTTCAGATCGACAATGCTTTACTCACCCCAACATCGAAACGGGCCGCTCAATCGGCTCATCCGCCTCCGGCTCAGGAATATCAGGCCATGCTGGTCCTCATCGTCGCAGTCGCCATTACCGCCTCCCTCGTCATCGAGCACGTCATTCACTTGTTCGCGAACAACTACGAAATCGAATGGGTGAGCCGTATTGACAGGGATGGCGCCATTTCTGCCCAAGAAATCATCAGCGCCATGCGCAAAACGCATCGCGAATCTGAACGCCAGATGAACAAGGCATTCAAGGTTGCTTCAGATGGGCGTTGATAAATAGAGGCCAACATATGGCGGAACCATTCGCGAGCCGCTGCGTTAAAGTACGAACCTTAAATTTGCACATTGCTGTAAGAAGGAAACAGAGTATGCCCGACAAGATCACCCTTATTAACGTTGTTTGGATGACGATGATTTCCGGAATGCTTGCAGCAACGATCGCTCTTTACGATCAAAAGCCTGACCAGTCGAAGATCTATGGTCCCTTTGCTTCGGCTCGTTCCTTTACCGCCTCCAGCCAATACTAAAGGGATCTGAACGCTAGTTCCACGAGAGGAAGGGAGCGATCATGTTCACGATATTAACGGTGCTTACGCTTTTCATCAGCTGCATGTTCGTTGTGTCTGTCGCATCCACCATATCGGCGCTCCGTCGTGAAAGCGAAGAGAGCAAGAAGCTGAACAAGCGTCACGGAACACTCTGAACCCTCGGGTTCCCGACAATCTCCCCACCCCGCGTGCGGCCCTCCAGGCGCCCGGGACCATTCAAACCGGGCGCTCCCGAGCGTCCGGTTTTTTCTATGCAGCAGCTGCACATCGCAAATCATGAAATCGACAAAAGGTCGCACGCCCCGGCGAAGCCTTTTACAAATCTTGCGCCGTTAAATGGTATGGTATAGTACCATACCATAAATTATCAAAAAGAGGTTCATATGGAAACCCATAGGACAGAACGTGGGGCGGACCGGATCAACCAACTTGTGGAAAGCGCGGCGGAATTGTTCCTCGAGCAGGGATATGATGCCGTTTCGATCGACATGGTAATATCTCGCTCCGGTGGGTCGCGGCGCAATGTCTACGATCATTTCGGCGGCAAGGAAGGGCTTTTCATAGAAGCGGTCACGCGGCTTTGCGCTGATATTTCCGCTCCCCTCGAACTGCTTGAAATCCCCAAAATCGGAGAGTTCGATAAGGCACTCTCGTCCTTCGGATGCAGTGTTCTCGGCATGGTGCTTCAACCACAAACGCTGGCGTTACATCGCCTGATGGCATCCAAAGGCCATCAATTCCCGAGGCTCGCCCAGGCAATCTGGTTCGGCGGGCCGGAGAATGCCGCCCGTATTCTGGCAGGCTGGATCGAACCGAAGCAAGCGGATGGCCAGTTTCGGGCAGACATCTCCGCGTTTGATTTGGCCGAGCAGTTCCTGAGCATGCTGGTGATGGCGCCGCAATTGCGCGGCCTCGTGGGGATTGATCGCCATCCGCTGAATAAAGCTACAATCGAGCGGCTAAGCGAAGCGGCCGTCAAAACATTTCTGCAGGGTGCCATAACAAGGGAGGCGAAAGATCGTGGGTAAATTCAAAGGAAGCCTGATACTGCCATGGATCGTCGGCGTTTTCTTCGTGGCCGGAGGATTGGGCAATATCTTTGCATCCAATACCATTCTCGATGACTACCAGCGCTGGGGCTATCCCGAATGGTTCCATTATGTGACCGGGATAGTCGAACTGGTTGCCGCCGCCCTCATCCTTTTGCGCTCCACCCGCCTTTTCGGCCTGGCGCTCGCCGCCACCATCATGCTCGCAGCGATCGCGACCGTGCTTGGACACGGCGAATATTCACATGCCATTGCTCCCGCGATCGTATTGGGCCTGGTGCTGCTGACAGGCTGGACCACCTGGCGGACAGGTCCTGCCGCCTCTCGATGAGGCATCGGGGCATTCCAAGATGTATACCGATGATGCTATCGAACAGACAAAAACGGCCACCCAAAAGGCGGCCGTTTTCCATTTAGTTCATGAAAACCGCGGCTATTCCTCGCTGGTCCCTTCGGCACCGCCGGCAGGTGCCTCAGCATCGCCATTCGGCACGCCGTCCTCAGCATCCGCCTCGACCGCGTCATCGTCGCCTTCCGGCTCGCTGATGCGCTCGACAGAAACCACCTTTTCGTCCTTCGCGGTCGAGAAGATGGTGACGCCCTTGGTGGCGCGGCTGGCGATGCGAATACCGCCGACCGGAACACGGATCAGCTGACCGCCATCCGAGACCAGCATGATCTGATTGCTTTCCTCGACCGGGAAGGCCGCGACCAGTTCGCCGATTTCCGCCGTCTTCGACGTATCGGTGGCGCGAATGCCCTTGCCGCCACGGCCGGAGATGCGGAAATCATAGGAAGACGACCGCTTGCCGAAGCCTTTTTCCGAAACCGTCAGCACGAATTGTTCCAGTACCTTCAGCTCTTCATAGCGCTCGTCGCTCAGCTGTCCCTCTTCGGTGACTTCCTCGCCGACCAGTGCAATTTCCTCTTCCTCGCCCGTGGTCGAGCGACGCTCGCTGGTGGAGCGCTTGAGATAGGCAGCGCGCTCCCAGGGCTCGGCATCCACATGATTGACGATGGTCATCGAAATGATGCTGTCGCCCGAGGCCAGCGAGATGCCGCGAACGCCGATGGAATTGCGGCCGGCAAAGACGCGCACGTCCGAAACCTGAAAGCGGATGCACTGTCCAAGCGCCGTCGTCAGAAGCACGTCGTCATGCTCAGTACAGGTCTCGACGGAGAGGATTTCATCGCCCTCCTCTTCCAGCTTCATGGCGATCTTGCCGTTACGGTTCACCTGCACGAAATCCGACAGCTTGTTGCGGCGGACTGTGCCGCGCGTCGTCGAGAACATGACGTCGAGATTGTCCCAACTCGTCTCGTCCTCGGGCAGCGGCATGATCGTGGTGATGCGTTCGCCGGGCTCTAGCGGCAGCATGTTGATCAGTGCCTTGCCGCGTGATGTCGGCGTGCCGATCGGCAGGCGCCAGACCTTCTCCTTATAAACGATACCGCGCGACGAGAAGAACAGCACCGGTGTATGCGTATTGAGAACGAATAGCCGGGTAACGAAATCTTCGTCGCGTGTCGTCATTCCGGAGCGGCCCTTGCCGCCACGGCGCTGGGCGCGATAGGTGGTGAGCGGCACGCGCTTGATGTAGCCGAGATGCGAAACGGTGACGACCATGTCCTCGCGGGCGATCAAATCCTCGTCGTCCATCTCGAGCCCGCCATCGACGATCTCGGTGCGGCGCGGTGTGCCGAACTCGTCGCGAACGGCGATAAGCTCTTCTTTTACAATAGTTTGGATACGAACACGCGACGACAGGATATCGAGATAATCCTTGATTTCGGCGCCGATCTTGTTGAGTTCGTCGCCGATTTCGTCACGGCCGAGTGCCGTCAGTCGAGCAAGACGCAGCTCAAGAATGGCGCGCGCCTGCTCTTCCGAGAGATTGTAGGTGCGGTCTTCGTTGATGCGGTGACGCGGATCATCGATTAGCCGGATAAGGGATTCAACATCTTCCGCTGGCCAGCGGCGGGTCATCAGCTCTTCACGCGCCGACTGCGGATCGGGAGCGCGGCGGATGACGCGAATGACTTCATCGATATTGGCGACGGCGATGGCAAGACCGACCAAGACGTGGGCGCGTTCACGCGCCTTGCGCAGCAGGTATTTGGTACGGCGGCTGACGACGTCTTCGCGGAAGGATACGAAGGCGCGCAGCATGTCGAGCAGGGTCAACTGCTCCGGCTTGCCGCCATTCAGGGCGACCACGTTGGCGCCGAAAGACGTCTGCAACGGCGTATAGCGGTAAAGCTGGTTCAGGATGACGTCGGCATTGGCGTCGCGCTTCAGTTCGACGACGACGCGGTAGCCCTGGCGGTCGGATTCGTCGCGCAGGTCGGAGATGCCCTCGATGCGCTTTTCGCGCACGAGTTCGGCCATCTTCTCGATCATCGTCGCCTTGTTCACCTGATAGGGAATTTCGGTGAT
>DASVPC010000028.1:0-5409 GCA_036383055.1 Rhizobium sp.
CCGAGCCTGACGAAAAAAGAGATTCGCGCCTTCCGCGGCAAAAGCTATCAGGAGGTCGCCTTCGCGGTGCTGTCGCCCTTCACCAACGGTGAAATTCCCGACAACGTCTTCCGTGGCATGATCGACGAGGCCTATGCCACCTTCCGCCATCCGGCCGTGGCGCCGCTGGTGCAGACCGGGCCGAACAGCTTCATCATAGAGCTGTTCCACGGCACGACGCTCGCCTTCAAGGATGTCGCCATGCAGCTGCTCGCGCGGCTGATGGACTATGCGCTGGAAAAGCGTGGGCAAAGGGCGACCATCGTCGGCGCGACCTCGGGTGACACGGGCGGCGCTGCCATCGACGCCTTTGCCGGACGCGATCGCACGGACATCTTCATCCTCTTCCCCAATGGCAAGGTCTCGCCGGTTCAGCAGCGGCAGATGACGACCTCGACGGCCGCCAATGTGCATGCGCTCGCGATCAACGGCAATTTCGACGATTGCCAGAACCTCGTCAAAGCCATGTTCAACGACACGGCCTTCCGCGACGGCGTCAGGCTGTCCGGCGTCAATTCGATCAACTGGGCACGCATCATGGCGCAGGTGGTCTACTACTTCACCACCGCCGTCGCGCTCGGCGGACCGGACCGGAAGATTTCCTTCACCGTTCCCACCGGCAATTTCGGCGATATCTTCGCCGGCTACGTCGCCAAGCGCATGGGCCTGCCGATCGACCGGCTGGTGATCGCCACCAATGAGAACGACATTCTCGCCCGCATGCTGAAGACCGGGCGCTACGAAATGCGCGCCGTCAAGGCGACCACGGCGCCGTCGATGGATATTCAGATTTCCTCCAACTTCGAACGGCTGCTGTTCGAGGCATATGGCCGCGATGCATCGAAGGTGCGCGCTGCGATGGAGAGCCTGAAGCAATCGAATGGTTTCTCGATCGGCGAAGACGCTCTGAAGGTGATCAAAAAAGACTTCCGTGCCGGCCGCGCCAGCGAAAAGCAGGTGGCCGCGACGATCCGCAAAACGCTCGACGACACCGGCTATCTCATCGATCCGCATACCGCCATCGGCGTCTTCGTGGCGGAAAAGAATGAGAAACCAACGAGCCCCATGGTGACGCTTGCAACCGCGCACCCGGCAAAATTCCCCGCCGCAGTAAAATCGGCATGTGGTATTGACCCGGCGCTTCCGACGTGGCTTGCTGGACTGATGAACAGGGAGGAGCGTTTCGATGTCCTCGATCCCGAGCTGAAGGCCGTTGAAACTTTCATCGGCAAACATGCCCGGACCGGGGAATGACAGACGCGGAAAGACAAGCGATGACAGTGGAGTGCACCCGGCTTGCGTCCGGGTTGACAGTAGCGACCCAAACGATGCCACATCTGGAAAGCGTGGCGCTCGGCGTTTGGATCAAATCGGGTTCGCGTAATGAAACCGAGGCGGAGCACGGCATCGCCCATCTGCTCGAACACATGGCGTTCAAGGGCACGGCCCGTCGCTCCGCGCGGCAGATCGCCGAGGAAATCGAGAATGTCGGCGGCGAAGTCAACGCCGCCACCTCCACTGAGACGACCTCCTATTATGCCCGCGTGCTGCGGGACGACGTGCCGCTCGCCGTCGATATCCTTGCCGACATCCTGACCGAGTCCGCCTTCGACGAAGAGGAGCTGGCCCGCGAAAAGCAGGTCATCCTGCAGGAGATCAACGCGGCCAACGACACGCCCGACGACGTGGTCTTCGACAAGTTCTCCGAAGTCGCCTATCGTGGCCAGACGCTCGGACGCGCCATCCTCGGCACGCCGGAGACCGTCGTCTCCTTCTCGCCCGCACAGATTCGCGGCTATCTCGACCGTAACTACACGACCGACCGCATGTTCGTCGTGGCCGCCGGTGCCGTGGACCACGACAGCTTCGTGCGCCAGGTCGAAGAGCGCTTTTCCAGCCTGCCGACTAAGCCGTCGGCGCCGCCCATCATCGAGCCGGCCCGCTATATCGGCGGCAACATCCGCGAGACGCGCGACCTGATGGACGCGCAGATCCTGCTCGGTTTCGAAGGCCGCGCCTATCACACGCGCGACTTCTACTGTTCGCAGATCCTTGCCAATGTGCTTGGCGGCGGCATGTCCTCGCGGCTGTTCCAGGAAGTGCGCGAGCTCCGCGGCCTCTGCTATTCCGTCTATGCCTTCCACTGGGGCTTTTCCGATACCGGCATTTTCGGCATCCATGCCGCAACCGGCGGCGAGAACCTGCCGGAACTGGTGCCTGTTATCGTCGATGAACTGCACAAGGCCTCCCACAAGATCGAGCAGCAGGAAATCGAGCGCGCTCGCGCCCAGATCCGCGCGCAATTGCTGATGGGTCAGGAAAGCCCGGCAGCACGCGCCGGCCAGGTTGCCCGGCAGATGATGCTCTATGGCCGGCCGATCCCGAACCAGGAGATGCAGGAGCGTTTGCAGGGCATTACTATCGAACGCCTGACGGACCTTGCCGGCCGCCTGTTCTTCGATACTGTGCCGACGCTATCGGCAATCGGGCCGCTGGAACAGCTGGCGCCGATGGAAGACATCATCACGTCGCTGTCTTCATCGACCCCCGCCTCCAAAAGCGCGAGCGGCTAAAAACCGCTTCGCGTGCCGATCGGATCAATTCTCGGGGGAGTGTTGGGCGGAATGCAAAAATCGGTCTTTCGGTTTCTGTCACGTCATCCGGACGCGGTTGAACTTGAAGACGCGACCTATGTGCTGCGCCTTCCACGTTATTCCGATTTTAACCAATGGCACAGGCTGAGAGCCGAAAGCCGCCGTTTTCTGGAGCCCTGGGAGCCGACTTGGCGCCACGATGAGCTGACGGAAGGCGCTTATCGGGCCAGAGTCATCCGGGGAAAACAGGAATACAGCTCCGGCCAGGCCATACCGCTTTTTGTTTTCCTAAAGGAAAACAACACATTACTTGGTGGCATCACGATCGGCTACATTCGTCGGGGCGCCGCGCAAAGCTGCATGATCGGATATTGGATGGGCGAACGGCATTCCGGTCAGGGCCATATGTTCGCCGCACTTCGGTTGGTTATACCCTATATCTTTTCCGGACTTGAGTTGCACCGTATTGAAGCAGCCTGTATTCCGGATAACGAGCGTAGCATACGGCTTCTAGAAAAGGCCGGTTTCCAACGGGAAGGTCATTTGCGCGGTTATCTTAAAATCAACGGTCAGTGGCGTGATCATGTGATGTTTTCCCGGTTGGTGTCCGACACCGACTTGAACGGAAACTCCGACAAGCGATGACCGCCGCGCTCAAGCCATCCCTGCCGGTGACAAAATGGCCGTCCGCGATCCTCGCGGCGCTTGCGGCCATCACGCTGTTTTTCCTGGCCGGCATGGCGCAGGCGGCCGAACCCGTGAAGATTTCGCGCGACGACACCGCGCTGGACCTCACCGCGACCACGGAAATCTACACCAACCAGGGCGAGGCCTTTCAGGTCTCAACAGCCGCCGGCGCCGACGGTATTCGTCGCCGAATCGAGGTACGCTCCTCTTCACCCAACCATCAGGGCGACTGGGCCGTCTTCGCGCTTGCCAATGTCTCGGAAGAGCAGCTTGAGCGCGTCATCGTCGCGCCCCACTTCCGCCTGGTGAATTCGAAGATGTTCTGGCCGGACCTCGGCTCGCAGCGCATCGTCGCGATCACGCCGAGCGAAGGCTTTGCGCTGGACCGGCAGCCGAGCGACGAGGCCGATGTCTTCCGCATCACGCTCAATCCCGGTGCTGTCGTCACCTTCGTTGCCGAGCTTTCCTCGCCGAACCTGCCGCAGCTCTATCTCTGGGAACCGAACGCCTACAAGGATACGGTCAACGCCTTCACGCTCTATCGCGGTATCGTGCTTGGCATTGCCGGCCTACTGGCGGTGTTCCTGACCATTCTCTTCGTCGTCAAGGGCACCTCGATGCTGCCGGCGACAGCCGCACTCGCCTGGGCGGTGCTCGGCTATATCTGCGTCGACTTCGGCTTCCTCGGCAAGCTCATCAGCATCACCTCCAGCGATCAGCGAATATGGCGCGCCTGCGCGGAGGTGGCGCTCGCGTCGAGCCTGGTGATCTTCCTGTTCACCTATTTGAACCTCAATCGCTGGCATGCCCATCTGGGCTACGTGACGCTCGCCTGGATCCTCGGTCTCGCCTTGCTCTTCGGCGTGGCGATCTACGATCCGTCCATAGCGTCGGGCATTGCGCGCCTGTCGCTGGCGCTGACGGCGACGGCGGGCCTACTGCTCATCATCTATCTCGGCTTCAGCCGTTACGACCGCGCCATTTTGCTAGTGCCCGCCTGGGCTCTGATCCTCGTCTGGCTGTTCGGCGGCTGGATGACGATCACCGGCAAGCTTGACAACGACATCATTCAGCCGGCGCTGGGCGGTGGCCTGGTGCTGATCGTACTTCTGATCGGCTTCACGGTGATGCAGCATGCTTTTGCAGGCGGCGCGTTTCAGCAGGGCCTGTTCTCCGATCTCGAGCGGCAATCGCTGGCGCTGACCGGCTCCGGCGATACCGTCTGGGATTGGGACGTGGCGCGCGACCGCGTGGTAACCACCCCGGATATCTCGACGAAGCTTGGCCTGTCGCCCGGCACCATGCATGGCGCGGCGCGCAACTGGCTGCCGCGGCTGCATCCAGACGATCGCGACCGTTTCCGCGCAACGCTCGACGTGCTCCTCGAACATCGCCGCGGCCGGCTGAACCATGAATTCCGCATTCGCGCCGAGGACGGGCATTTCCATTGGTTGTCGATCCGCGCCCGGCCGGTGCTCGGCTCGAACGGCGAGATCATCCGCTGCGTCGGCACCATCGTTGACGTCACCGAGCAGAAAAACTCGATCGAGCGGCTGCTGCATGACGCGCTGCACGACAATCTGACCGGCCTGCCGAACCGTCAGGTCTTCCTCGACCGCCTGCAGGCTGTTCTCACCCTGGCGCCGGAAGGCAATCAGCTCCGCCCAACCGTGATGGTGATCGACATCGACCGCTACAAGCTGGTCAACGATACGCTCGGCGTTGCGGCGGGCGACAATATCCTGATTGCGCTGACCCGCCGCCTGCGCCGCCTGATGAAACCGCAGGATACACTCGCTAGACTTTCCGGCGACCAGTTCGGCCTGATCCTGGTGTCCGAGCGCGATCCGGCCAAGGTCGCCGATTTCGCCGATGCGATCAGCAAGGCGATCATGGTGCCGATCAACTTCGCCAATCGCGAGATCATTCTGACAGCCTCGATCGGCCTGACGTCCTGGGTCGACCAGCAGGAAAACGCCTCCGGCCTGCTAAGCGACGCGGAGCTTGCCATGTACCGTGCCAAGCGCGCCGGCGGCAATCGCGTCGAACCTTTCCAGCCCGCCTTCCGCAGCTTCGGCACCGATCGCCT
>DASVPC010000029.1:0-36112 GCA_036383055.1 Rhizobium sp.
AGAGCGCGGCCGATTACGCCCAGGACGCCGCCCAGGATGCTCAGGACGACGCCAATGACGATTCGTTCGACAACGGCGGCGACGACAGCTCGTTTGCCTGAAATCAGGCAGACATAAGCTCCAGAAAAAACCGCCATCTCCGGATGGCGGTTTTTTGTTCAACCCCGGCCGCGATAGGGCTGCACGCCCTGATCCGGCAGCCACACACCCTCCGGCGGCTTGCCCGTCTGCCAGAAGACGTCGATCGGGATGCCGCCGCGCGGATACCAGTAGGCGCCGATACGCAGCCATTTGGGCTCTAGCAGTTCCACCAGCCGCTTGGCGATATAGATCGAGCAATCCTCGTGGAAAGCGCCATGGTTGCGGAAGGAATGCAGGAAAAGCTTCAGCGATTTCGATTCCACCAGCCATTCGTTCGGCACATAGTCGAGGACGATATGAGCGAAATCCGGCTGGCCGGTCATCGGGCAAAGCGAGGTGAATTCCGGCGCAGTGAAGCGCACGACATAATCCGTGCCGGCATGGCCAGCAGGCACCTTTTCGAGAACGGCCACCTCGGGGTTCGCGGCCGTTTCCGTCTGGTTGCCGAGCATCGACAGGCCGGAAACATCGGTCTTGGGCATATCAGGTCTCCTTGATCACTTTGACGCGGATACCGTGAGCCTTCTCGCCCTCCGGTTCCACATGAATGGTTATTTCCGCGCCCGCATGGATCGCCCGTATGGCGTCTTCAAGGCGGTCGCAGATGCGATGCGCTTCACGTACAGGCATGGCGGCCGGCACGACAAGGTGGAAATCGACGAAGGTAACGGCCCCTGCCCGGCGCGTCTTCAGATCGTGCACACCGAGCGAACCACCGGCATGCGTCGCGATCGCCTCCTTGATCACCACTTCTTCCTCGGGCAGGACGGCCTTGTCCATCAGTCCGTCGATGGACGTGGAGATGACCTTCCAGCCCTGGTAGAGAATGTTGATGGCGACGAGAATGGCAAGCACTGGATCGAAGATCGGGTAGCCGGTGCCGAGCGCCAGGAGCAGGCCGATGAGCACGCCGACCGAGGTATAGACATCCGACATGATGTGCTGCCCGTCCGCCGTCAGCGCCGGAGAACGATGCTCCCGACCGGCGCGGATCAGCGTCAGCGCCCAGAAAGCGTTGATGACGCCGGCGACGAGGTTGATGGCAAGGCCAAGGACAGGCGCCTGCATCGGCTGCGGATTGCCGAGATGGCCTACTGCCTCCTGCACGATCATCAGCGCCGCGACGACGATCATCACGCCCTCGGTGACGGCGGAAAGATATTCCGCCTTGTGATGGCCGAAGGGATGGTCGTGATCGGCCGGCTTCTGCGCATAGCGGATGACGAAGAAAGCGATGAAGGCGGCGACGACATTGACGAGGGATTCAAGACCGTCCGACAGCAGCGCGACGGAACCGGTCACCCACCAGGCGGCCATCTTCAGTCCCATGACGCCAAGGGATAGCGGAATGCCCCAGAAGGCCAGTCTCCGTATCGTCTGATTGCCTTGCTCGTTCATGCGTATCTCCAATGCGGATGCGGCCCGTGCATATGCGAATGAATTGCAAAAACAGCGCCATTGAAATGCAAAACCGCCCGCGCGAAATTCGCGCAGGCGGCTCATTGGGGGCTCATATGGTGCAGAATGTGCCATTTGTCAAAGGATGACCTGCACCTCGCACACCACAATTTATCCCCAATACACCGGTTAAACGGGACCAAGCTGGTCACGCGCTCGCGGGCTCGCCGGTAAAAATCGTGCTGGTAGTTTCCCGCGCGATCGCGCACTAAGCTATATCTCCGGCCGGCACATCGCCGCCCTCGGTAAAACCATGGTTGAACATGCCCGCTCTTGATGATCGCACCGATCCGAACACCCCTCCTCCGGCCGCCGACGCGTTGCCAAACGAGTTGGATCATCTGATCGCAGCATGCGCCTTTTCGGAGGCAGAACGCGCTGCGGTTTATCACGCCATCGAAACCCGCCGCGATGTGCGCGACCAGTTCCGCCCCGATCCCTTGCCCGAAGATCTCGTCCGCCGTCTGCTCGAGGCCGCCCATCACGCGCCTTCAGTGGGCTTCATGCAGCCGTGGAACTTCATCCTCGTGCGGCAGCCGGAGACGCGGGAACGCGTATGGCAGGCGTTCAGCCAGGCGAATGAGGAAGCCTGTCTCATGTTCGAGGGGGATCGCCGCGCGCAATATCAGCGGCTGAAGCTTGAAGGCATCCGCAAAGCGCCGCTCAGCATCTGCATAACCTGCGACACGCAGCGCGGCGGCCCGGTCGTGCTCGGGCGCACGCACAATCCCGCAACCGATGTCTATTCGACGGTCTGCGCCGTGCAGAATTTTTGGCTGGCAGCGCGCGCCGAGGGTGTGGGCGTCGGCTGGGTCAGCATTTTTCATGAGGACGCCATCAAGACGATCCTCAACATACCGGCGCATGTCAAAATCGTCGCCTGGCTCTGCGTCGGCTATGTCGATGAACTCTATGACATGCCTGAGCTTGCCGTGAAGGGCTGGCGCGACCGCCTGCCGCTCGACAAACTCGTCTTCGAGGAAGGCTGGCAGGACTGCGAGGATCTGTGAAGGCCGCCGCTCTCCGGCAACCCAAGACGGCTTCAGGCGTCACGATCTGAAGGCAACAAACGAGATCACGTTGCCGTCCGGATCGCGCACATGAAAATCGGTGCCACCCCATGCCTGCTTGGTAAGCGGCTGCGCGAACTCCACGCCCCTGGCCTTGAACTCCTCGAACAGTCCCTGGACATTCGAAACCTCGATCGAAGCCAGAATGAGCGAGCCCTCCTTTGCAGCCGCGGCAGCAAAATAGGGCTCATAGACGAGCCGCAAATGAATCCAGATGCCGTCGCGCGACACCGCTCCATAGAAAGGCGGTGCGCCATGCAGGAATTCTGCCACGAAGCCCAGTCCGTCCCTGAAGAAGGCCGCGCTGGCCGTCACATCCCGCACGAAAAGGATCGGCACGACACTCTTGAAAACCGGCGGTTCGGTTGATGGGGCCGGCGTCTTCGGCGCATCTGCGGCAACCGCCTTCAACTCGGCCCAATTCTTGTGACCTGCTTCGACCGCAATAATCTCTTGCGCCAGCGCCAAAGGGAATTTCATCGCCAGGATCTCACGATCCGTCAACGCGCCGAAACGGTCGAGCACTCGAACTCTTCCGCCAATCGAATAGTCACGATCACGGTGCCAGCGCATCAGCAGCTTGGCTAGTTTGCGATAGGTATCGAGGGTGGGCATGGACAGACTCCTGCTGAGGTTATCAGCGGGCGGGCCTAGCCCTTTCGGCCCAAATGCCGATGTGCCCCACAGGAACGCGAAAAGACTAATTTACAACTCACGGCAAGTCAAACCACCGATGACCTACCTGCGTGAGCGAGATTTACAGCGACATACTCATCGCTATCATCAATGAGGGAGTGAGTTGTTGGCTCCACCAAGAAAAATGCCCGTATGCACTTTTTCAGAGTGCATACGGGCATGTCCAAACTTCGCAGCTAACGGCTCTCGGCCTTAGGCTGCCTTGGTCTTCACCTTGCGCGCCAGATGCGCCACCACATTCTCGATCATCCGCATGCCGGCGTCGCCGCCGAGCGTCATGATCGATTCCGGATGGAACTGCACCGCCGCAATCGGCTCCTTGACGTGCTCGATGCCCATGATCGTGCCATCCTCGCTTTCCGCCGTGATCATGAAGTCACGCGGCAGAGTCGAGGGATCGGCGAAGATCGAGTGATAGCGGCCGACGGTGACCTCGCGGCCGAGGCCGGAGAAGACCAGACCTGGCTCGAGCACGCGGATGCGCGATGGCTTGCCGTGCATTGGCAGCGCCAGGTGGCGAAGCTCGCCGCCATAGGCTTCGGCCAGCGCCTGCAGGCCAAGGCAAACGCCGAAGATCGGCAGGTTGCGCGCCCTCGCCTTCTTGATCGTCGCCTTGCAGTCGAAATCCTTTGGGTTGCCCGGTCCCGGCGATAGCACCACCAGATCGGGGTCCAGCCGGTCGAAAACCTCTTCCGGCACCGGCGTACGCACAGTCGAAACCGTGGCACCCGTCTGGCGGAAATAATTCGCCAGCGTGTGCACGAAGCTGTCTTCATGGTCGATCAGCAGGATCTTCACGCCCTTGCCGACGGACGCGACGTCGCGCTGTTGCTTGCCGGAATTGGCAGCCTTGGCATCACGGATGGCGGATAGCATGGCGGAGGCCTTCAATTCGGTTTCGGCTTCTTCTTCCTCGGGGTTCGAGTCGTTGAGCAGCGTCGCGCCGGCGCGCACTTCGGCGATGCCATCCTTGATACGGACGGTGCGCAACGTCAGACCGGTGTTCATGTCACCGTTGAAGCCGACCATGCCGATCGCCCCACCATACCACGCGCGTGGGCTTTTCTCATGGCTCTCGATGAAGCGCATGGCCCAGAGCTTCGGCGCACCGGTGACGGTGACGGCCCAGGCGTGGCTGAGGAAGCCGTCAAAGGCGTCCATGTCGTCGCGCAGGCGGCCCTCAATATGGTCGACCGTGTGGATGAGGCGCGAATACATCTCGATCTGCCGGCGGCCGATGACCTTGACCGAGCCCGGCTCGCAGACACGGCTTTTGTCGTTACGGTCGACGTCGGAGCACATGGTCAGCTCGGACTCGTCCTTCTTCGAGTTCAGCAACTTCAGGATCTGCTCGCTGTCGGCGATCGGATCGTCACCGCGCTTGATCGTGCCCGAGATCGGGCAGGTCTCGATGCGGCGACCAGAGACACGCACGAACATTTCCGGCGATGCGCCGACCAGATATTCCTGATTGCCGAGATTGATGAAGAAGGAATAGGGCGACGGATTGATCGCCTTCAGCCGCTTGGAAATATCCGACGGTTTGCTGTCGCAGCGCTCCATGAATTTCTGGCCGGGCACGACTTCGAAGAGATCGCCCTTGCGGAAGCTCTCCTTCGCCTTGGTCACCAGTTCCGCATATTCGCCGGGGCGATGGTCGCTCTTCGGCGGAATGGCGTCTGTATGATGGAACGGCTCGGGGGCGATATCGCCGGCCTTGTCCTCCGTCGAAACGCCGCCCTTGGCGAAGTCGTAGCGATCGATCCATGCCTTGGCGGAGTAGTTGTCGACCACCAGGATTTCATCCGGCAGGTAAAGCACCATGTCGCGCTGGTCATCCGGACGCTTGAGCTTCAGGTTGATGGCATCGAACTGGAAGGCGAGATCGTAGCCGAAGGCGCCGTAAAAGCCGATGCTGGCATCAGCCTGCGAATAGAAGAGATCGGTCACGGCGCGCAGCACGGTGAACACCGTCGGCATCTTCGAGCGCTCTTCCTCGGTGAAAACACGATCCGGCGTCTTTACCGTCAGGTCGAGCCTGCGCGGAGTCGAGGCGCCGAGCGTCACTTCGGAAACCGTTTTCAGCTTCTCAGTGATGAAACCGAGAATAACCTCACCACGCTCGTTATAGGCTTCGATCCAGACATCGCGCCCATTGCAGGACAGGCCGAGCGGCGGATCGACGACGGCGGTATCCCAACGGGTGTAGCGGCCGGGATATTCGTAGTTTGACGAAAACACCGCGCCGCGGCGCTCGTCGAGCTTGTCGATGTAGGACGAAACCGCATCCGCATAAGGCGTCGGCCGGCGCTGTCGGGTGACGGTGATCCCGCCCTTGGTCTCGTAGATTTCCGCACCATCATCCCGCAGGATCGTTACCATTGTTCCTCACTCCGTTATCAGGCCCGGATGACAGACGGCCAATATAACAAAAAAGCCGCCTCGAAATCTCGGGCGGCTCACTCGTCGTCTTTGAACACGATTGGTCGAGGCCGCCTTAGCGAGCCCACCACCAAACTGCAATGTTGTTCAAGGACGTGTTCATGGTGCGAATTGTTAGCGTGAGATGAGGTGATGTGCAAGCGGGAATGTCATCATTGTGCGACCACCTTATTTGACCGCCAACGAAAAGGCCGACCGTATTTATTAGTGTCGGGATTTCCTCTCGGGATGCCGACGCCGACGATTATAGCCAAGCAAAGAAGGTTTGGTCCCGACTTCACATAGGCCGGCAGAGTAGACATCTGGTCCGCCTCGATAACTGAAAGCACCATCCCTTGAACAACAAAACACAAGCCACCAATAGCGCCCCATCCCCAGATGCCAGACCACCCGAAATCGCGCAGACGCGCTGCGACGAGCATAGCTACAACAACGATCGCCAGGATGAACAACGAGACCCCCGGCGCGGCCCCCTCATTGCTGTTACCTTCAGCGACCACTCGAGCAAAGAGAACCGCGAAGACGATCACCAGGCCTGCCCAATAGGCAGAGCGGCTCACACGTCCTCTGAAAATGGACAGCGGCCGCAAAATCCAACGCTGCGCAAACTGCTGTGTGGATTCCGATACAACGATATTATACCGCGACGGCCTTCCATAGTTGCTATTCGGGTCGCTTGGCGGAAGGCCAACAGCTACGACCAGAGCAAAGAACGGAAGGGTGGAGAACAACAAACTGTAGCTTCCAGCGGCACCACTCATCCCCCCCTCTGGTAGTATTACCGGCTTGAACATTTCTATCATTCCAATGGGAACAACGAAACTGAACACCGCTACCCCCGCCCAACCCCAAAAGGCTGACCATCCAAAGTCTCGCAGTCGTGACCCCATCGCGGACGCGACGAAGAAGAGAACGAAGTCCACATGACGCAAGAGATCGGAAACGTAACCCATCTCGGTCAGAACAACAGCTCCGACCCGAAATCCCAAAAATATACAGATGAACATCCAGTATGTAGGGCGATTTAGGCGATCGTTCAGAAACAAGCTCGTCAAGTTGCACCTTCATGAAATGTTGGTTGCATTCTGTATTCTGATATTTCGCGCTGTCAACTCGAAGCTGTAGATGTATTCAAAGTCGATGCTCGCTATCGATCCGATCGCCCTACCCTACCTCTCATTCTCGCATTTTTGCCCCTTCAAAAAACGCCTCCGGCCCTTCCACCTCGACCAGCCGCTTCCTGTCGATCAACCAGAAGCGGTTGCCGATATTGCGGACGAAGCTGCGGTCGTGGGAAACGAGCAGGCAGCTCGCCTCCTGCGCCATCAGTTCCTCCTCCAACGCCTCCTGCCCGTCGATATCGAGATGGTTGGTCGGCTCGTCGAGCAGGTAGAAGTTGGGATTGGTAAGCCGCAGCACCAGCATCGCCAACCGGGCCTTCTGGCCGCCCGAAAGCCTGCCGATGGCGCGGCCCTGCATGTCGATACCCATGCCGGCGCCGGCGAGCAGCGTGCGTGCCCGTTGCTCGCCAAGCTCGAACAGCCGTGTGATGACGCCAAGCGGCGTATCGTCCTGGCCGAGATTGGACAGGGCTTGATCGCTATAGCCAAGCACCAGCGACGGCGTCGCCCTGATCGACCCCAAGGCGGCCTGATCGGCAATGGCCCTGCGGATCATCTCGACAAGCCGGGTCTTGCCGGCACCGTTGGCCCCAAGCAGCACGATACGATCGCCCTGGCAGATCCAGTGCTTGCCGGTCTTGAACAGCAGCGTACCGTCCGGTGTCTCGACGGAGGCGTCATCAAGCGTCACCAGTATCTTTGCCTGCGTGCCGCGATTGCTAAGCTTGATCGCGCCGGCCGAACGCTCCTGATAGCCTGGCCGGGCCGCCTCTTCCAATCGTTCGGCCCGCGCCTTGAGCTGCTTCGTCTTCACCGTCAGCAGGTCGCTGCCGGAGTTGATACCGATATTGTTGAGCTTCGCCGCCTGCTTGCGCAGTTGCTGCGCCACCTTCATATCCTTCTGGAAACGCCGCTCGTCCGAGGCATCCGCCTCGTCCAGCGCCGCCCGCGCCCGGCCATAGGGCAAGGCATAGGTCTGCGACTGCTCCTGCCGCAGGAACAGGGTGCGGTTGGTGACGGCATCGAGAAAGGCGCGGTCATGGCTTGCGATCAGCACCGGCACATCGCGAGGTAGAGCGTTCAGCCACTCTTCCAAAAGCGCGATCTTGGCGAGATCGAGATGGTTGGTCGGCTCGTCCAAGAGCAAAACATCGGGCTCGGTCACCCAGACGCGGGCAAGCATCGCCAGCCGCTGCCAGCCACCACTGAGTTCGCTAAGCGCCCTCTGCCGCAGCACCTCCGGCACGTCGAGTGAATCAAGCGTGACGTCGACGCGCCAGCCCTCGCTCTCGGCCTGCTCCGCCGGCAGAGCACGAAGAACCGCATCATAGAAGCATATATTTGCGAGGCCGGCGGGCACATTCTGCTCGACATAGCCCACCGTGAGGCCACGCGAGCGGGTGATATCCCCCACCGTCGGCTCCAGCCTGCCGGCAATGCAATTGAGCAGCGTGGATTTGCCCCGCCCGTTGGCCGCGACAATGCCGATGCGGTCGCCGGCCGTGACGGTGAAATTGAGATTGGAGATCAACGGCACACCCAGGGTGATGCCAAAATTGCGGAGATTGATCAGAGTCATGGTCTTCTTCCGGTCTGAGCCGAACAAGACATCGGCGTCGATCAGAGACGCCTTGTCGCCACGCAAGCGGATGTCGTTCGGTAAATCATCATGACGCAGCCGCGCGAACATGAACGTTCGGCGCTGCGATACCCACAGGGGCAGACCAGAAGGAAATGAGTGAGTGACAGCCTCTGATCAGCCCTGCAAACGCATTTGCAGGGCCGGAGTCGGACCGAACTGGCGAATATGCCAAACTATCTTGCTCATACGGTCCTCCTCTCTCTCTTTCTCAAAGTGTTAAAAACTGCGCATTTCCAATAACACCGAACATTGCGATTTTCAATCGTGCAACCTTCCGATGCCGAACCTAACGGACAAAAAAAGGCGATGCCGAAGCACCGCCCAAGTTTGCTGCATTGATAAGACGACTTAGAACTTCTGCGTCAGCGTCAGCTTGAAGACCCGGCCGGGCTCGGAGTAATAGGCCGAAGGCTGCGTGAGACCCGTGGAAGCGACGTTGATCGCATCATAGTAGGTCTTGTTGAAGATGTTGTAGACACCGGCGCGCAGCGACAGGCCCTTCACCTGCTCCGGCTCCCACCATCCTGTGAGATCGAAGATGCCGTAGCCAGGAGCGCGGAAATTGTCGCTCGTCTTCTTCGGCTCGCTGGTTGCGGTGATGAAGGTCAGATCCGTTCCCCAAACATCGGCCGCATATCCCACAGTAAAGGCGGCCTTGGCCGGCGCAACGGAATTGATCCAATCGCCGCTGTCGGAGTCCTTGCCGTTGACATAGGCGAGCGAGCCCTTGACGTGGATGCCGTTGTCGAACTTCTTGTGCGCGTTGACCTCGATGCCGAACATGCGAACATTGGCGCGGTTGAAGTATTCCGTGATCCCCAGTGGATAGGTACGCGTCGGATCGGCAGATGTTTCCGAGTCGATGAAGTTCTTGTATTTATTGTAGAACGCGCCGATGTGGCCGCCGAAATCATCGTCACCGAGGTTGGTGCCGATTTCGATTCCGTTGCTGGTCTCCGGCTTCAGGTCGGGATTGCCGTAGCTGACATAGCCGCCGGGCACGCCGTAGTTCACGTATAGCTCGCTGACATTCGGAGCACGAAAGGCCATCGCCCACTGCGCGTAGAACTCAACATTGTCCTGCGGCTGGTAGGCCGCACGCAGCTTCGGCGAGAACCGGCTGTCGGACTGACCGGATGGCAGGCCTTGGTAGTTGGCGCTGTCACGATAGGCATCCGTGTTCTTCGGCGCATAATCATACCAGTCGAAGCGCAAGCCGGGTGTCAACGAGAAGCCACTGGAACCGAACTCGATCTTGTCATCGATGAAGGCGCCGACGCGCTTGCCGTCGACATCAGGCATATCAGACTGGTTGGTATGCAGGAATGCGCAAGTCGCGCGCCAACGGGGAAGAGCGCAACTATCTCCGCCCGCCGAATACTGATGCGCCTTTTCGAAAGCGACATTGAGACCGACGGTGACCTTGTGGTGCAGGCTGCCGGTATCGAAGGATTTCGAGGCATTGCCGCTAAAGCCGATGCTGCGGTCCTCAAGCTCGTTGCGGCGCCAATAGTCGCCGATGACGGAGGTGTAGCGATAGCCGTTGAGACCTTCTTCCCGCAGCACGTTTTGCCAATAGAAGACAGCATTGGCCGTGTCGACGAGGGAATCAGCGCTTTCAGCCTCGTACTTATAGTCGAGCGAAACGCGGTTGCGCTCGGTATTATCGCTCGTATCATAGTTGCCAGGCCGCAGGTTTCCGGTCAGGCTCTGAGAATGCATCGCATCGATGTCTTTGTCTTTGTTGTAGTGCTCCGCCGTGATGCCGAAGGTGCCGATATCCGTATATTGGCGGATCTTAAAGAGGCCGCTTCTCTGATTGTAATCGGCTGGATCCGCCTTGGTGCGCTTGGTCGAATAGCCGCCGACATCGCCGTTGTTTTCAAGCTGGTGACCATGGGTGTAGCCACCCTCGAAGAGAACAGCGGTGTTGTCGATGCGCTTGGCAACAGCTGCCGAGCCGCCAATGCTTCGGTCGTCGCCATTATAGCCGAACTTGAAGATACCACCCCAGTTGGAGCCGGGGGTAATCAAGTCTTCCGGCTCCAGCGTGCGCAGCACGAAGGCACCGCCGAGAGCGCCCGAACCGGCGCGGCTGGAGTCGGCGCCGCGTACGACGTCGACACTTGAGAGCGAATTGAAATCGAAGCTGTTGACGCCGCCGTCCGCCCCGCGCGCGACATCGAGCATATAGGGAATCTCGATACCGTCGACCGTGGTCAACACGCGGCCGTCGCTGAGGCCGCGAATATTGATGCCGCCGGTGGTGCGATTGTAGCCGACGCCAACCTCGGTACTACGGCCAAGATCCTCAATACGGGTAATCTGCTTGTCGTCGATCTCTTGCGCTGTCGTCTCGGTGGTCGTCGGCGAGTCGGCCAGCACGTCCTTTGCCGCCTTGCCCTTGACGACAATCGGCTTCAGAGCCGTGACACGGTCGCCTTTCGGCACCGTATCGTCTGTGGCCGCATTATTTTGAGCTGCAGTCTGCGCATAAGCTGCCGTGCTAAACCCGAGGGCCAGAAACGCAGTGCATGCCAAGAGAACCGAGCGGGAGCGCCGGACAACCATAACCATTCCTTTCGAATTGCTTTTACCGGGCTGGCTGGTTGCTACTGTTAAGAGCGCAAGGGGCTGGCTGGGCTTATTCCGTTAACAAAGCGGAAAATCCCGCCTTCTTTCTGCCGCATAAAAAACATGAGTATTATTGTCAATATATCCGACCAAGATAATCATGAATAAAATTATCATGTTTAAAAGTGGATCGGTAGAGTTGCTGAATTGCAACGAAATCGCTGCCTCAAGCGTTTCCACCACGTCATCATTAGAAACAGGTGAAATACTTGATGCTATTCCGGATCATCTCCGCCACGACTGCCGTCATCGTGTTGACGGCAGCATCCCTCCCCCAAACCGGCCCGTTGCCACAGCAAAAACCTGATCGCGAACAAACCCAGCCTTCCGTCGAGCCGCCCACGCCCATGGAGAAACCGGCAATTCCCGAGACACAGCCAACCACCGGAGAAATGCAGGGGCCGCCCAAGCCGCCGCCGACCATCGCGGCGGAATCTGAGGAAAAGTACCAAGCCTGCCTCACACAACTGACCGCCATTGGCGCCACATTCAAGGACATTCCCCACATCGACGACGGCAATGGCTGCGGCATCGACAAGCCGATTGCCCTCACCGAGCCGCTACCAGGCATCCAGCTGAAACCGGAAGGCACCATGCGCTGCGAGACCGCGTTGGCGCTCGCCCATTGGATGAAGGAAAGCGTGATCCCTTCCGCTGCCGCGCTGAAGGACAATGGCCGGATCGTCACGATCAATCAGGCTTCGACCTATATCTGCCGCCTGCGCAATAACGCCACCACCGGCAAGATCTCCGAACATGCACGCGGCAATGCCATCGACATCGCCGGCTTCACCTTCGAGAACGGCAAGACCATCGGCATCGAGCCCCGCCGCGAAGATCCGACGCTGACAGGCGCGTTCCAGCGCACCGCCAGTGCCTCCGCCTGCCTCTACTTCTCAACCGTCCTCGATCCGGACAGCGATGCCGCCCACGAGACCCATTTCCATCTGGATGTACTGAAGAGAAACGGCGGCTTCCGTTATTGCCACTAAACTACCGGTACGACGGCATGGAGCGGCAACCTCGACAAACGCTCAGTTCCACCGGAATCAGAACTTAAAACAATCCCTCGATATAGCCCTGATCATTGAGGAAAATCCGTTCCGCCGCCGGCGCTTTCGGCAGGCCGGGCATGGTCATGATCTCGCCGGTGATGACAACGACAAAGCCGGCGCCGGCCGAGAGACGCACTTCGCGGACCTGTACGATATGCCCTTCCGGCGCACCGCGGATATTCGGGTCGGTCGAGAAGGAATATTGCGTCTTCGCCATGCAGACCGGCAGGTGGCCATAGCCCTGGTCTTCCCAGGAGCGCAGCTGGTCGCGCACCGCCTTGTCGGCGGTCACTTCGCCGGCATGATAGATCTTCGACGCAACGATCTCGATCTTTTCCAGCAGCGGGAGGTTGTCCGGATAAAGCGGCTGGAATTTCGCCTGGCCGGATTCGGCAAGCTCCACCACCTTGTAGGCCAGCGCCTCGATCCCCGCCGACCCCTCGGCCCAATGGCGGCAAAGGATGGCCTCGGCGCCAAGCCGCGCGACATAATTCTTCACCGCCTCGATCTCGGCATCGGTATCCGAGACGAAGTGATTGATAGCGACAACGACCGGCACGCCGAACTTGCGGACATTGGCAAGGTGCCGGCCGAGATTGGCGCAGCCCTTCACGAGAGCCTCGACATTCTCCTGGCCCAGATCATCCTTCTTGACGCCGCCGTTCATCTTCAGCGCCCGCACGGTCGCGACGATGACCGCCGCATCCGGCGCAAGCCCCGCCTTGCGGCATTTGATGTCGAAGAACTTCTCCGCGCCGAGATCTGCGCCGAACCCGGCCTCGGTCACGACATAATCGGCAAGCTTCAGCGCCGTGCGCGTGGCGATCACCGAATTGCAGCCATGGGCGATATTGGCGAAGGGGCCGCCATGCACCAGCGCCGGATTGTTCTCCAGCGTCTGCACGAGATTCGGCTGCATCGCATCCTTGAGCAGCACCGCCATTGCCCCGTCTGCCTTGAGATCGCGGGCATAGACCGGCGTGCGGTCGCGACGATAGCCGATGATGATGTCGCCGAGCCGCTTTTCGAGATCCTTCAGGTCCGAAGCCAAACAGAGGATCGCCATGACTTCGGAGGCGACGGTGATGTCGAAGCCGCCCTCGCGCGGATAACCGTTGGCCACGCCGCCCAGCGAGGCGACGATGTCGCGCAATGCCCGGTCGTTCATGTCCATGGCGCGCCGCCAGGTGATGCGACGCACATCGATATTCTCTTCGTTGCCCCAGTAAATGTGATTGTCGATCAGCGCGGCCAGCAGATTATGCGCCGAGGTGACGGCATGGAAATCGCCGGTGAAGTGCAGGTTGATGTCTTCCATCGGGATGACCTGCGCATAGCCGCCGCCGGCAGCCCCACCCTTGACGCCGAAGCAGGGACCGAGCGACGCCTCGCGCACGCAGACGATCGCCTTCTTGCCGATACGGTTCAGGCCGTCGCCAAGGCCGACCGTCGTCGTCGTCTTGCCCTCGCCCGCCGGCGTCGGATTGATGGCGGTAACGAGGATCAGCTTGCCGTCCGGCTTGTCTTTCAATGCAGCAATGAATTGGGCGCCGATCTTCGCCTTGTCATGCCCGTAGGGCGCAAGGTCTTCGGCCGGAATGCCGAGTTTCGCACCGATCTCGATGATCGGCAGCTTCTTCGCGGCGCGCGCGATTTCTATGTCGGATTTTACCGTTGCCATGATAACCGGTCCCGCCCTGGACATGAGGTATTCACACAACCGGGATAACCCAATAAATATCCACTGTGAATAGCCGCGAATTGTCGTCCGTCGTGAAACTATCCCGCCTTGCCGCGAGGCGACCACCCACCTATTGTCCCGCGCCGGACGAACAAAAAAAGGAAAAGACATGAAGTCCCTGGAACTACTGATCGAGCGCATCATTCTCTCCAGCCGCTGGATTCTGGTCGCCTTTTATCTCGGTCTCGCAGCGTCGCTGGCAGTTTATGCCGTCTCGTTCGGCTACAAATTCTACAAGGTCGCCATCAACGTCTTCCAATATGAAGAGTCGGACATGATCCTTGCCATTCTCGGCCTGATCGACGCTGCCCTGGTGGCAAGCCTGATCGTCATGGTGATGATTTCCGGCTACGAGAATTTCGTCAGCCGCTTCGATGAAGGCGAAGATCAGGTCTCTTTTCTCGGCAAACTCGATTCCGGCAGCCTGAAGATCAAGGTCGCCTCCTCGATCGTGGCGATTTCCTCGATCCACCTGCTGCAAATCTTCCTCAATGCCACCCAATACGACAACAGCAAGCTGATGTGGTTCACCATCATCCATCTCGCCTTCGTAGTCTCGGCCGTCCTGCTCGGCTACCTCGAAATGATCATGGCGAAAGCTAAGGGCAACAAGGACGCCTGAGATCGGAACGCCCCATTACTCGCCGACCGTCGCAGGGACAGCCGCGGCCGTTGGCGGCGCCGCGCAGTCCGCAATCGATTGCTTGTCCTTGCAGTCCCTCACGACGACAAGCTGATCGGCGGCGGCAAGCTCCGTCGTCAACCGCAGCTTCAGCGCATCCATCTGCGTAATGAGATGGATCGAGGTCGGCTGGGTGCCCAGCATCAGATCGAAGAGTGATTCATCCACGCCCATCTTCTTCAGGAAGCCGGTAAGCCTTGCCCTCTGCTGCCGGCCGAGCTTGGTCGTATCGTATTTCCCGACGAACTGACGCCCGATCTCTTGCCTGGAGAGAACCTTGCGCTTGCCGTTCACCGTCTCGTATTCGGTGCGATATCGGATACGGACTTCGCTGTAGGTCGTGGTGATCTGATGCACGCCGAGGAGCGCGAAGGGGCTGGAGACGCGCTGGACGCCGCCGGCGAAAAACAGCGGGCAGGCCGAAAAGCAGATGGCGCCGACCGAAAATGTCTCGCCCTTGATGGATCCATCCTTTGCGCGCGCCGCCGAACAGATCGGCTCGGCATAGAGACAATCGCGCGAGCGCGTCCGACCGACCGCAATCGCCAGCTTCTGCTTGCGGATCACATAGGCCATCTCCATGGCCGCTCGCACATCGCCGCCCGGCGAGCTGACGATGATCGGCAATTTCCGGCCGCCAAGGCGCTTCAGCAGCTTTTGCAATTTCCTCGGTGAATCCGCCATGATCTGCCCTTCGGCAGAAATCCAGTCCGGGCAATTGTTGGCCTCGCGACAGGTGGCCATATCCCCGTGAACCAGGAGGAATTCCATCGGCTGGCCAACGCTCGAACCGGCGGCCTCGGCGGAGGTGAAGGAAAAGACCAGAAGAAAAATACCCGCCAGAAACCATGAGGTCTGCCGGCAACAGCACACAACAAGCTGTTGGGAAAAACAAAAGGGCATGAAAGAGGCCTGGGAGCGATTGCTATCGCAAGACCGATAGCAATCGCTTTGGGCCTTCGCAAGGCACGCCGGCATCAAGGCTCATCGGTCGCGACCGGCCGGCATTGCTGCAGCCGTTGCCGTTTTGACGGAAATAGCCTCTTCATGCGCGAAGCGTTGCGGCCGGGCCCGGCCCCGCCCTCCAAGCCACGCGCCGAAAGACTACGCGCAGATCATGCTGCGGCTGACTTGAATGCCGCCGGCATCGACAATGCCGGACCCACATGCCGCAACTCATGCATGCGCGCACCATGGAGATTTACCGGCGGTTTTGCCCGGAATTACTGCCCTTATCCGCCATCCGAAAGGCATGCCCCGGCACCATTATAAAAGAAGCTGAGCGAACAACTTTTTTACTTGCGTAAGCGCCATTTTTAAAAAAGTATTACAAATCAGCAATTTACAATATTAAGATATATGGAAATGAAATTATTTCTGGATATGTGGTATTTTTGCGTCTAGCATTCGCCTGCAAATCCAGTATTTGATAGCTAGAACACGCTGTGGGCGCCAATAAGTCACATGTCCTATTTCATCACTGCTGAGAGACAACTGTTGCTTTCTGCCGAGTTGGCCACAGCCCGGACTCAGACGGCTTTTGCCCAAGCTTTGGAACGTACGAGTTCTGCCTTTGGCTTCAGCCAGGTGGCCTTTCTCAACGCCCCGGTTTCCGAAGACTCCATGCTGACGCCGCTTGTCATTGAAGGCTCGGTACAACCGCAATTTTTGCGTGACTTTGATCGTCAGCAGCTGCTCCGCCGCTGCCCGATGCTGCAGCGGGTACGGGACTCCGTTATGCCTCGTACCTGGCATCTCCTGGAAAAGAACGTCTCGCAGGACATGGAGATGCCACGCGAACTGCATGCGCTCCTGCTCAGCCACAATTCTCCGATGGGCATTGTGATCCCCATCAACTCCTCCGACGGGCAGCGCCTCGTCTTTTGGTTCATGGGCAACCGCAGCAGCCTCGGTCAAAGCGAGCTCAACGAGCTGAACATGATCATGCTGCAGGCGCACGACATCTATAACTGCATCAAGCGCAACGACGGCTCCGTGCTGCACATGCTTTCGGCCCGGGAGCTGGAAGTCGTCCGCTGGACCGCGCAGGGCAAGACCTCGGTCGAAATCGGCCAG
The DNA here is from genome assembly GCA_036383055.1 of Rhizobium sp. GTDB lineage: Bacteria > Pseudomonadota > Alphaproteobacteria > Rhizobiales > Rhizobiaceae > Rhizobium. The sequence continues at coordinate 16,759 of DASVPC010000029.1, forward strand.
ATCCTTTCCCTCTCCGACCACACGGTCAACGCCTACATGATGAATGCGATCAAGAAGCTCGATTGCGTCAACCGCACCCAGCTTGTCGCAAAAGCTATCCGGCTGAAACTGATCAGCTAGCCCCTTTGGCTATTCCCTAAAATTCCAAAACGTCTGGCCCGTCGACCCTGCAGGTCGCGGTGGAGAACTGGCGACCGTCAGAACAACGATCGCCCTGTCGCTTTAACGGCCGCCAAGGACGGAGCGCATTTCCACCAAATTCGAGCGAACGCGCAGGATATAGAAGCCCATCGTCGCCAGATGGCTCGGCATGATCCAGCCATCCTCGCGCCCGTTCGAGATAATGAAGGGCTGAATGCGCAGCGCCGCCTCCAGCTGCTTCATGGTGCCGCCCCAAAGCGTACCGAGATTGCGCTCGGCGATGACCTGCTGGAAATCCGCCCCGACAGCACTGAGAATGCCGTAATAGCCATAGAGCTGACCATAAGCGAACCAGAAGCGATCGTCGGCGCGCATATCGAACCAGCCGTAATTATGGTTCTCCGATCGCTCCGCAAGGATATCCGATGTGCTGCCGAGATCGTTGGCGACACGATCGATGAATTGCAAGAGGTTGTCGGCCCGGCTGTCGAAGACCGCATTGCACGTGCCGAGATCGGTGTTGAACTTGCGCAGGCTGGTGATCGCCGCGCGATAGTAGCTCGGCGTCGGCGTCTTCGGGCCGAAGGGGCGCATGCCGAAGTACCAACTCGCTTCGTCGAACTGCAGATTGCCACGGGCGCTTTGCAGGTCGCCGTTGATACCGGACGTGCCGCGCACGCGCCCGAGCGTATCGACCAGTTCCACCGCTGTGCGCCGCACCGCCTGATTCACGCCGCGCTGAAAGGCTGCCTTGTTGTCGAGAAACGGCGTGTCGTCCCAGTTGATACCGAAGAACCCGAGCTTGAACAGCAGCATCGAGGATATCCAGGCGTTCTGATTGACGTTGAAATCGATGAGATCGGCGGTGACATCAACTGTCCCGGACGTCTGGCATGCTTTCGGCGTGGTCCCCGCGACCTTCTGTCCGCTCGCTGCCGGCAATTCCTGCCCGGCCCCGACCTTGCGGTCGTCAAACCTGTAGACGCTGGGATAGCTGGTGTCGAAGCCGCTCCAGACCTGCGTCTGCCAGATGAAATAGATATAGAGCACCGCCATCAGCGTCACGAACGCGGCAACCGGCAGCTTGATCAGCCAATTGCGCCGCTGATACCAGCCGTGGGCGGCGAGGAAAGGCCATATGATCCCGACGACGAGAAGCCCGAGGCCCCGCGCGATGGCGGCGCCGATCCGCTTGAAGAACGCAGTAATCGAATCAAGCATGGACGTCTCCTCTAAAGAGCCGCGGTCCTTCGGATAGGCAAAGGACACAAGGACACTTTGAAACCGCGCAACATATTCACGCCCATGCAGATATGTGTTTCCGGAGGAGACGGCAACCGGCTGATATTATTTTTCAATCGCAGACGACAGCGAGGTCTCAGGCTCGCGCTCGACCGGCTCCTCGCCTTCCCTCACCGGCATGGCCGGCGGCGGAGGCTCCAGCCGCCGCGTAAAGACCTGGTCGGCGTGCTCCTTGCGTCTCGCAAGATTATGACCGGCGAGCACATTGGCGTCGAATGCCCTGATCAACGCGGCGACCGGAGCTGGTCTTTCGACGGCAGGCAAAGGCGGCGCAGCCTCCGATATCACCGCCTTCAGCAAGGCGATCCGCTGTTCCGTATCGACCGCAAGCTTGCCCGCCATAGCGTTGACGGCGGCGACCTGCCCATTCAGAACTGTCGCCACCTCCTCATAGATATCGATGAGCCGCTGCAATGCCACCCGCCCGGACTGCAAAGCGCGCTCACGCGTTTGGAGATCGCCCTGCTCGGCGAGCAGCCGCCGATACTCCGCTTCTAGTTCGGAGTGCGAATCCACCTCGCGCGTGGACGATGCACCGACACGCCGGTCCACAATTCTCGGCGCCAAATCATCGGCCTGGCGCTGGACGTCCTCAATATCGAGATCGACGCGTTGTCGACGCTCTATGATCTGCGCCAGATGCATCTCGCAATCGCCAAAGGCTTGAACCAGGAATGGCCGAGCCTCCTTGAACAGGGCGTCAAGTGAGGCTGACGCCGCCAGCACCGCATCGAGTTCCGCAACGATCGATGCCGGCTTGGCATGTCCTTGGCCGATCCTGCGCCCGAACCAGGTTGATGTCTCAGCCCCGGCCGTTTCATCGAACAATCGCCGATGCTGTAAATCCGCGATTGCGGTGACCTCATCGAGCTTCCTCACCAGCAATCGAGCGAGGGATTTCCAACGGTCGAGCAACTCCAGCGTCTCACGCACCTGTGCCTCTTCCACCGGGACATTGACGGCACCGAGCCGGCTATCACCCTTGGCATGACGGGCGAGCATGGTATTTGCCGCAACCAAGCCCTTGATCGCATCATCGAGCGTCACGCGCGCCTTGTCGAGCTCACCATCGAAGGAATGAACCTTGGCCATGAAAGCGTCTCTCAATTGCCGTTGCTGATGAGATTAACCGCTTACAGGCGCAAAGAAAATGACTGAGCGCGCATTGCCCGTCGGCTTCAGCCGCCGCCGAGCGACGCATCTGTTGTTGGGTCAATTATCCTTGGATAGCTCACTCAGCGGCTCGCCGATCTCTATCGCGTGCCCATCCGGATCATAAAAGCGGAAGACCCGCTGCCCCCATTCCTGCTTTTCGACAGGGTGGATCAATTCGACATGCGGCGCGATATTTGCAAAGGCCGCATCAACATCCTCATGTTCGAAATACAGAAGCAGGTTCCTTTGCCCGTAGGACTTGGCAGGATCGATATTTTGCCGCCAGATCGTCTTTTCGAGCGACCGTCCTTCATGGATCGCAAACCCGGTCTCGAAGAGAACAACGTTCCCGAAGTCCTCTATGATCTTCAAGCCGAGCCGCTCGTTGTAGAACGCCTTTGAGCAATTTATGTCGCGAACAAACGGGATGGGATTCACAAAACGCATTGCTGTTTACCGACGGAGTTTGAGAAACACGCCTGCAACGGACTTTGACGCGGCTGCCCGATTAGAGCGACAGCCGAGCCCGCGCCTTTACTGCGCCACGCCTGAATTCTTCAGATAGGCGATGACGTTGTCGATATCCTTGTCGCTCTTCAAGCCCTGAAAAGTCATCTTCGTGCCGTTCACCAGGAATTGCGGGCTGGGCAGGTATTTCCGCAGTAGCGCCTCATCCCAGACCTTGCCGTCTGCACCGAACGCCTTCATCGCCGTCGAGTAATTGTAATCCGGCACGGTGGCGACGGGACGGCCGACCACGCCCATCAGCGACGGCCCGACATGGTTCTCATGCGCGGTCGCCGTGTGGCAGACGGCGCATTTCTTGAAGACCGTCGCCCCGGCGACCGCATCGCCATCGGCAAAAGCGGCCGAACTGGAGAAGAGAGCAGCGGCCATGGCCAGCAGACAGAGCGATTTCATTATTCCTCCCGATCGGGAAACGATCCATCCCGCCGCCGCGACCATAGAGACATTTGCGGCCTATCGCCGGATGATGCAATGACGCGGACGGTCCTATTCCTCCGCCATCGCCTCTTCCCAGTGACGGCGGCAGAGCGAAACATATTTGTCGCTACCGCCGATCTCGATCTGCGCGCCTTCGCGCGCCACCTTGCCGGCCGAATCGAGGCGCACCACCATCGTCGCCTTGCGCCCGCAATGGCAGATCGTCCGAACTTCCCGCAACTCGTCGGCGATAGTCAGCAGCTCCTGCGAGCCGGGAAATAATTTCCCATGGAAATCCGTGCGCAGCCCATAGGTCATGACAGGCAGATCAAGGCGATCGACGACATGGGCAAGCTGCCACACCTGTTCGTGCGACAGAAATTGCGCCTCATCGACGAAGACGCAGGCCAGCGGCTCCTCGGCATGCATTTTATCGACCAAAGCGTAGAGATCGTCGGCGGCATCGAACGGTATGGCATCCATCGTCAGACCAATACGCGACGCGATCTTGCCGCGACCGGCGCGATCGTCCAGCGCAGCGATAAAGGCTGCGGTACGCATGCCGCGCTCCTGATAATTGTAGGCCGCCTGCAACAGCATGGTCGACTTGCCGGCATTCATCGTCGAATAATGGAAATAGAGCTTGGCCATGACGTTCTCCTTGATTGCTTCATGGGTGCTCCGTCACGCGAAGGAAAGACGCCTTTGGCGAAAACCACAGGATTTACCGTGGATTCACGCAATACGGGATCAACGCGGTAACACTCGACCGGAAAAATACGGGGCGTCGCAATCAGCCCCTCCAAACCGGCGCAAATACGCAGTGGTCGCTTGTAAATGTCGGTTATTGGTGGTTGCTTGGGAACGTTAGACTGGGAGTCACGTAATGATAAAAATGACCTTTACCGCACTTGCCTTCGCTTCAACCCTTTCCGCGCTCACGCTGGGCGCAACCGCAGCTTCCGCCGCCGAGCCGGCAAGCTGTAGCACCGTGCATTTCGCCGATGTTGGCTGGACGGATATTACCTCCACCACGGCGACGGCCTCCATCCTCCTGAAGGCTCTCGGCTACGACACCGACGTCAAGGTGCTCGCCGTGCCGGTGACCTATCAATCTTTGAAAAACAAGGACATCGACGTCTTCCTCGGCAACTGGATGCCGTCCATGGCCGAGAACATCAAGCCGTTTGCCGAAGACAAGTCGGTCGAAACCGTCGGCGCCAACCTGGAAGGCGCGAAATACACGCTCGCGACCAACGAAAAGGGTGCGGCACTCGGCATCAAGGACTTCAAGGACATTGCCACCCACAAGGACGACCTGGACGGCAAGATCTACGGCATCGAGCCGGGCAATGACGGCAACCGCCTGATCATCGACATGGTCGACAAGAACACCTTCGGCCTCAAGGGCTTCGAAGTGGTCGAATCCTCCGAACAGGGCATGCTTGCCCAGGTGTCCCGCGCCGACAAGGAAGGCAAGCCGATCATCTTCCTCGGCTGGGCTCCGCATCCGATGAACAGCAACTACAAGATGACCTACCTCTCCGGCGGCGACGACGTCTTCGGACCGAACTACGGCGGCGCGACGGTTTACACCAACGTGCGGGCTGGTTATCTCAAGGAATGCCCGAATGTCGGCGCCTTCGTCAAAAATCTCGTCTTCTCGTTGCCGATGGAAAACGAGATCATGGGCAAGATCCTGAACGACAGCAAGGAACCGGAAGTGGCTGCAACGGAATGGTTGAAGGCCAATCCGACGGCAATCACCCCCTGGCTTGCCGGCGTCACCACCAAGGATGGCGGTGACGGGCTTGCGGCAGTCAAGGCCAAGCTCGGCCTGTAACATCGAAGGGACAAGGGGCGGCTCAACCGCCCCTTTCTCTTCCATGGACGGACTGCTTCCCTCCTATAGCGCCGCACATCGGGTTATGCCCTATGTGGCGCCATAGGCCGTTATTCTCCGGCGGCCGCATCCGGAACGACCCAAGACGTCCGGGTTCGCCGCCCCAAGAGTGGGCAAAGACGTGAACTGGTTAACCGATTACCGCATCCCCATCGGCCCCTGGGCCAAAGCCGTCGTCGATTGGCTGACGACCAATTTCATATGGTTCTTCGACGGCCTTTCCTTCATCGCGTCGCATGGGATCAAAGGACTGCTATTCCTCTTGCAGGCGCCACATCCGCTGATCGTCGTGATCGTTATCGCGGCCATCGCCTACTGGATGCGCCGGAGTGTTGCGGTCACCGCCCTCACCTTCATCGGCCTGCTCATCACCATCAATCAGGGCTACTGGAAAGAAACGACCGAGACGCTGGCGCTGGTGCTGGCCTCGACTTTCGTCTGCATGCTTGTCGGCGTTCCCCTCGGCATCGCCGCCGCTCGCCGCCCATGGCTCTACGCCATCATGCGACCGATCCTCGATTTGATGCAGACCATCCCGACCTTCGTCTATCTGGTGCCGGCGATGATCCTGCTCGGCCTCGGCATGGTGCCGGGCCTGATCGCCACCGTCGTCTTCGCCATTCCCGCATCGATCCGCATGACCCGCCTCGGCATCATCTCGACGCCGCCCTCCCTCGTCGAAGCGGCCGAAGCCTTCGGCGCGACGCCACAACAGGTGCTGCGCAAGGTCGAAGTGCCCTTCGCAATGCCGCAGATCATGGCCGGCCTGACGCAGACGATCATGCTGTCGCTGTCGATGGTGTCCATCGCCGCCCTCGTCGGCGCACCTGGCCTCGGCGTGCCGGTGCTGCGCGCGCTGAACAGCGTCAATGTCGCAAAGAGCTTCGATTCCGGCTCCTGCATCGTCATTCTCGCAATCATTCTCGACCGCATGTTCCGTGCCCCCGGCGAAGGAGACCGCTCATGACCACCGCTGTCGCCTTCAACAATGTCAGCATCATCTTCGGCGACCGTCCCGAGGCCGCCCTCAAGCTTGCGGACGAAGGAAAGACCCGCGACGAGATCGGCAAGGCAACAGGCCTGGTGCTGGGTGTCGCCAACGCTTCGCTCGAGATCGAGGAGGGCGAAATCCTCGTCCTCATGGGCCTGTCCGGCTCCGGCAAGTCGACGCTGCTGCGCGCCGTCAATGGTCTGGCCCCGGTCGTGCGCGGCGGTGTCGTCGTCAACACCAAGACCGGGCCGGTCAACCCCTATGACTGTAGTCCCAAGACGCTGCGCGACCTGCGCATGCACACGGTCTCCATGGTGTTCCAGCAATTCGCATTGCTGCCCTGGCGCACGGTTGCCGATAATGTCGGCTTCGGCCTGGAGCTTGCCGGCGTGCCGGAGCCCGAGCGCAAGAAACGTGTCGACGAACAGCTTGAACTCGTCAACCTGACGCAATGGGCCAGCCGCCGCGTCAACGAACTCTCCGGCGGCATGCAGCAGCGTGTCGGTCTTGCCCGCGCCTTTGCCACCGGAGCGCCCATCCTGCTCATGGACGAGCCGTTCTCAGCGCTTGACCCGTTGATCCGCACCCGCTTGCAGGACGAGCTTCTGGAGTTTCAGCGCCGCCTGAAGAGAACGATCCTCTTCGTCAGCCACGATCTCGACGAAGCCTTCCGCATCGGCAACCGCATCGCCATCATGGAGAGTGGCCACATCATCCAGTGCGGCACGCCGCAGGAAATCGTCAGGAACCCCGCCGATCAGTATGTCGCCGACTTCGTGCAGCATATGAATCCGATCAGCATGCTAACGGCGCGCGATGTCATGCAGCAGGGCCTCGGCCACTCCGCCAATAGCGGTTCGGTCATCGCCACGACGACGGCCTCGACGCCTCTCGTCGACATTCTCGATGCACTGACGCGCCAACCGGGCAACATCGGCGTCGTTGACAACGGCACGATTATCGGGACGATTTCCGCTCAGGATGTCGTGGCTGGCCTCACCAGCCACCGGCGAAAGGAGTAGTCCGCCTGGACTGCTCTTTTATCCTGCGGGAGAGAGACGATGAACGACAAGCCGTCCGTGCTGCGGGAAACCGACGACGAAGCGCGCGAGCAGGCGCGTATGCTGTTGCGCTCTGCCCGCTACGCGGCACTTGCCGTCATCGATCCCGAGACCGGCTTTCCCTCCGTCAGCCGCGTGCTGACCGGCACCGATATCGATAGTGTGCCGGTCATTCTCGTGTCCGGTCTTTCGGCCCATACCAAGGCGCTGTCGAAGGATCCGCGCGCCTCGCTCCTTTTCGGCGAGCCCGGCAAGGGTGATCCCCTCGCCCATCCACGCCTCAGCGTCCAATGCAATGCAGAGGGTGTCGATCGCAACGATCCGCTGCATGACCGTATCCGCTCACGCTTTCTCGACCGCCACCCCAAGGCGAAGCTCTATATCGATTTTCCGGATTTCCGCTTCTTCCGCCTGATCCCGCTTGCCGCCAGCCTGAATGGCGGCTTCGGCAGGGCCTATGCATTGACAGGTGCCGACCTGATGATTCTTTCGGCGGCTAACGAAATGCCGGCAAAGGAGGCAGACGCCATAGTGCGAGAATTAGTATCCCGCCCCCCGACCTAGCCTTGGCCATCATGGGTGGGTCAAAGGAAAAAATGGGCGAGTGGTGGCGGATTTACGACCTGGATATGGCGAGAATCGACATAATTCGGGAAAATGGGGTGTTTAGACGGGAATTCGACCTACCCATATGGGCGGGAAGCGACGATATAACACACATATCTAAAATAGCATACTCGATACCTTAAATTTAGGTATATACAATCTTTCACCCAACTTGGTATTGTTAGCTATCGGGTTAGCTCCCCGGTTTAGAAATTACGCAATTTCTGATGTACGCTCCGCATTAGGAAGATCAAGAGATGAAAACAAGAAATTTGGCCGACCACTCCAACGTGGCGGCAGCACTTCTATCTGCAATGGCGAACCCCAAGCGCCTGATGATTCTTTGCAGCTTGGTCAAGGGTGAAGTCCCGGTCGGCGTATTGGCCAACCAAGTGGGGCTCAGCCAATCTGCGCTTTCCCAGCACCTTTCGAAGCTTCGCGCCCAGAAGCTGGTGAAGACCCGCCGCGATGCTCAAACTATTTACTACTCCAGCACTTCAGAGTCGGTCATCCGGGTCCTGGAAACGCTGGAAGACATTTATTGTGAACCGGAAAAAAGTAGAACGGCTGCTTAAGAGCCAAAACTGGCTCTAGGACTGCCGGAGCATGATTTTCAGGGGGACGACACGTTCCAAATCCTTGAGATCAGGCTGCTTTCATGACCACAATTATATATCTGATTTGGCTGGCAAATTTTCAATTTGCCAGCTTTTTCGTGTTTAGCCCCCATCTGCGTACAAGCGACCCATGTCACGGCCCCATCGCGTTCGCTGGTCACTTCTCTCCGTACTGGATGCGATCTGATCTGATTTGGCTTGAGCAAACAAGACAAGACGAGACAGAACTGGACTAAAAACGAAATCACCGTGTCGTGCCCTTAATTCGCACAAGACCCGACCCTCCCCTCCCCTCCCGGCTTCATCTTGACGCCAAGGGGGCGACTGATAATTTGACCAGGCAGTCAATAATCACGCGGCCTGTGCCGCGATCGGGAAATGGCCCCGAAGGCCATGGAAACAGCATGTCCAACCGTCTGAACGCCGCCCCCAACGATCTCAGCGCCTTCTGGATGCCGTTTACGGCCAATCGCCAGTTCAAAAAGGAGCCGCGCCTCTTCGTCGGTGCCAAGGACATGTACTACACCACCCATGACGGGCGGCAGGTGCTGGATGGAACGGCAGGTCTGTGGTGCGTGAACGCCGGACATTGCCGCCCCAAGATTACAGAGGCCATCAGCCGGCAGGCCGGCGAGCTCGATTATGCGCCGGCTTTCCAGCTCGGCCATCCCAAGGCCTTCGAACTGGCCAACCGGCTGGTGGATATCGCGCCCGAGGGCATGAACCATGTTCTCTATACCAATTCCGGCTCCGAATCCGTCGAGACCGCGCTGAAGGTGGCGCTTGCCTATCATCGCGTGAAGGGCAACGGCTCCCGCTCCCGCCTGATCGGCCGCGAGCGCGGCTATCACGGCGTCAATTTCGGCGGCATCTCCGTCGGCGGCATCGTCACCAACCGCAAGATGTTCGGCACGCTGCTGACCGGCGTCGATCACATGCCGCACACGCATGTTCCCGGCAAGAATGCCTTCACGCGTGGCGAGCCCGAGCATGGCGGCGACATAGCTTCCGAACTCGAGCGCATCGTCACGCTGCATGACGCCTCCACCATCGCCGCCGTCATCGTCGAGCCGGTCGCCGGTTCCACCGGCGTGCTGATCCCGCCGAAGGGTTATCTGCAGAAACTGCGCGAAATCTGCACCAAGCACGGCATCCTTTTGATCTTCGACGAAGTCATCACCGGTTTCGGCCGTCTCGGCACGCCCTTCGCCGCCCAATATTACGACGTCACTCCCGACATCATCACCACGGCCAAAGGCCTGACCAACGGCGTCATCCCGATGGGCGCGGTCTTCGTCACCTCGGAAATCCACGACGCCTTCATGCAGGGACCCGAACACATGATCGAGTTCTTCCATGGCTATACCTATTCCGGCAACCCGATCGCCGCTGCCGCCGCACTTGCAACGCTCGATACCTACAAGGAAGAAGGTCTGCTGACCCGTGCCGCCGAGCTTTCGGACTATTGGGCCGATGCGCTGCATTCCCTGAAGGATTGCCCCAACGTCATCGATATCCGCAACACCGGCCTGATCGGCGCCATCGAACTCGCCCCGATCGCCAGCGAACCCACCAAGCGCGCCTTCACCGCTTTCCTCAAAGCCTATGAAAAAGGCCTCCTGATCCGCACCACCGGCGACATCATCGCCCTCTCCCCGCCACTCATCATCGAAAAGCATCACATCGATGAGCTGTTCGGCAAGCTTCGGGAGATCTTGCAGAATAATATCTGAGGTGAACGACACCTTCTTCTCACAAGGCCTAGATGGGCAATTGTCATCGGCAAAAACGGAGAGGTCCCCTCTCCCCGTAAAACGGGGAGAGGGTTAGGGTGAGGGGCATTTCGCGGGGACAATCAGATGCGTGGTCCAGAACCGACGACAACAAAACGCGCACGTAACCTCCGTCAATCTGACAATTACGCCGAAACCAAACTTTGGTCGGAACTCCGCAACCGCCGACTGAACGGCTTCAAATTCGTCCGACAATTTTCAATCGGCCCATATTTCGCTGATTTTGCCTGCCGGGAGCGATCCCTTGTGGTCGAAATCGACGGCAGCCAGCATGCGGAGAGCCAGCGAGATGCCATTCGCGATGCATTCATGACCGCAGAAGGCTGGTCGGTGGTTCGCTTCTGGAACATCGACGTGCTCACAGCCATGCCTTCCGTTCTCGAAACTATCGTGGCCATTTGCGACGGTCGACTGACAGGCCCCGTCATAGCGCACGACTTGAAATTTTTCCCGGCTGCCCCTCGCCAGGAATAGCCCCTCACCCCCGCCCTCTCCCCGTTTTACGGGGAGAGGGAGTCCATTGGCTTCTCCCAATCGGAAAGAAGCACAGCATTATCAACAAATTCAGACTGATCCCCTCTCCCCGTGAAACAGAGAGAGGACTAGATTAAGCAGCAGCGCGGAATCACAGCAAATGCAGGAAAAGCCATGACCACCAAACTCGAACGCTATATCGACCAGGGTGTCGGCCGGGAGCCGGCGGATATTGTGCTCAAGGGCGGGCGGTTCTTCGATCTGGTGACGGGCGAGCTCGTCGCCTCCGATATTGCCATCTGTGGCGACCGCATCGTCGGCACCTGCGGCGATTATCAGGGCTGCGAGGAAATCGACATTTCCGGCCGGATCGTCGTCCCCGGCTTCATCGACACACATCTGCATATCGAATCCTCGCTGGTGACCCCGCATGAATTCGACCGTTGTGTCCTGCCCTATGGCGTAACCACCGTCATCTGCGACCCGCATGAGATCGCCAATGTGCTCGGCACGGAGGGCATCCAGTATTTCCTGGACAGCGCGCTCGAAACCATCATGGATATCCGCGTCCAGCTCTCCTCCTGCGTGCCGGCGACGCATCTGGAGACATCCGGCGCCGATCTGCCGATCGAGAAGCTGCTGCCCTTCCGCAATCATCCGAAGGTCATCGGCCTTGCCGAATTCATGAATTTTCCGGGTGTCGTCTACAAAGACCCAATCTGCATGGCCAAGCTCGACGCTTTCCAGGGCGGCCATATCGACGGCCATGCGCCGCTGCTGCGCGGCAACGATCTCAACGGCTATCTCTCAGCCGGCATCCGCACCGAGCACGAATCGACCACCGCCGAGGAAGCCCTTGAGAAGATCCGCAAGGGCATGCATATCCTGGTGCGCGAGGGTTCGGTCTCCAAGGACCTGCATGCCCTGATGCCGATCCTGACTGAGCGGCTGTCGCCCTATCTGGCGCTCTGCACCGACGATCGCAATCCGCTCGACATCGCCGAACAGGGCCATCTCGACTACATGATCCGCACGGCGATTGCCCATGGTGTCGAGCCGCTGGCGATCTATCGCGCCGCCTCGATCTCGGCCGCCCGCGCCTTCGGCCTGCGTGACCGTGGCCTGGTGGCGCCGGGCTGGCGTGCCGATCTGGTCATCGTCGACAGTCTGGAAAACTGCAAGGCGGAGACGGTGTTCTCGGCCGGTCGCCGTGTCACGGCAGAGCTATTCGCCACCCGCAAGCCAGTCGCCGCGGTCGGCCTCGACAGCGTCAGGGCGCGTTCGATCAATGCCGCCGATTTCGGCGTTCCCGTAACCGAAGGCGAAAGCTCGGTCATCGGCGTCATCCCCGGCAAGATCATCACCGAACACCGCCGCTACCGCCTGCCGCTCAAGGGCAACCAGACCGACCTCGACCTCGGCAACGACATCATCAAGGTCGCAGTCATCGAGCGCCACGGCAAGAACGGCAACCACGCCAACGGTTTCGTGCAGGGCTTCGGCCTGAAGAAAGGCGCAATCGCCTCGACCGTCGGCCATGACAGCCACAATATCTGCGTTGTTGGCGTCAACGAGGACGACATGGCCCACGCCGCCAACCGCCTCAGCGACATCAAGGGCGGCTTCGTCGTTGTTGAAAACGGCGTCGTCACCGGCGAAATCGCCCTGCCCGTCGCCGGCCTGATGAGCCTCGAGCCCTATGAAAGCGTGCGCGACACGCTGCATCATCTGCGCCAGGCAGCCTATGCCCTCGGCGCGACGCTGGAAGAACCCTTCCTGCAACTCGCCTTCCTGCCGCTGCCGGTCATCCCGCATCTGAAAATCTCGGATCGGGGCCTTGTCGATGTCGACAAGTTCATGCTGATTGGGTGATCACCCAAGCTCTCCACAGAACACATCCAGTGCTGTGAGTATCACCATCTCGCCCGCGTCGGAGCCCTCGAAGCCCGGCATCCGCACTACCTTGGTCACCCTTACCCCCTCCGGCAGCGCGACCTTTACGGGCTGCCGAGAGAGATTGAAGACGAAGAGCAGCGTCTCGTCACCCTTCCCGCGCGTGAAGGCGAGTACGTCTTCCTTGGTGTCGAGAAAGGTCATGTCGCCGTCATGCAGTGCCGGATGCTGCTTCCGGAAGGCGAGCGTCTGGCGATAATGGTGCAGCACGGATTGCGGATCCGCCTCCTGCTTGTCGACGGCAAGGGCGGCATGCTGATAGGGCACCGGCAGCCATGATTTCTCCGCCGTGGTGAAGCCGGCATGCGCGCGGCTTGCCTCCCAGGGCATCGGCGTGCGGCATCCGTCACGCCCCTTGAAGGCTGGCCAGAAGCGGATGCCGTAAGGATCCCGCAGATCCTCGAACGCAAGCTCTGCCTCGGGCAGGCCCAACTCCTCGCCCTGATAGAGGCAGATCGAACCGCGCAAGGTAGACAGCAGCGAAATCGCCAGCTTGGCAACGCGCGGCTGCTCGGCCTCCGTCTCGGCGAAGCGACTGACATGGCGGTTGACGTCATGGTTGGAGAAAGCCCAGCAGACCCAGCCGTCGGCGACATGGGCCTGGAAATCACCGACGCAACGGCGGAAATGCGCCGGCGTGAAATCCGGCCCAAGCAGATCGAAGGTGTAGCACATATGCAGCTTGTCGCCGCCGCCGGTATAGGCGGCCACCGTCTGCAGCGAGCGGGCGCCGTCGCCGACTTCGCCGACCGTCGCGCGGCCCTCATATTGATCGAGCAGCGCGCGGAAACGCTTCAGGAAGCCGATATTTTCCGGCTGCGTCTTGTCATAGAGATGGTTCTGCATGCCATAGGGATTGCTCTCGGGCGCGTCCAGCCCGCCGATGACGGTCGTCGCGGGCGGGTTGTCCCTCAGCTGCTTGTCACAGAAATAATAATTGACCGTATCCAGCCGGAAGCCGTCGACGCCGCGGTCGAGCCAGAACTTGACCGTGGCGAGCAAGGCATCCTGGACTTCGCTATTGTGGAAATTCAAATCCGGCTGCGAGGACAGGAAATTATGCTGGTAATATTGCCGGCGTACGCCGTCCCATTCCCAGCCCGGCCCGCCGAAGATCGACAGCCAGTTGTTCGGCGCCGTACCGTCCGGCTTCGGATCGGCCCAGACATACCAGTCCGCCTTGGGGTTGTCGCGGCTCGCCCGGCTCTCGACGAACCAGGGATGACGATCCGACGTATGCGAAATGACCTGATCGATGATGACCTTGAGGCCGAGTGCATGTGCCGATGTCAGCATCTCGTCGAAATCGGCGAGCGTCCCGAAGATCGGATCGACATCGCAGTAATCGGCGACATCATAGCCCATGTCGGCCATCGGCGAGGTGAAGAACGGCGCCAGCCAGATGGCGTCGACACCGAGCGAGGCGATATGCGGCAGACGGCGGGTGATGCCCTTGATATCGCCGAGCCCGTTGGCGTCGGTATCCTGAAATGATCGCGGATAGACCTGATAGATTACCGCGCCGCGCCACCAATCGGCTCCCGCCATATTGCTCGCTGATGTCATCAACAATCCGCCTCGATTTCATAGGGGTTCTTTCAAGTCGCACACTAAGCCAGAGGCGGCAAGCCGCCAATCGGAGAAGCGTGCCAACCAAATTAAACGCGGAGGTTTTATGAGGCTGATTTCGCAAAACTCCCCTGGGTAGAAACGCCCCCGCCGCCAGTGACGATTTGTCAGGGGGGCTTGAAAGCGACGTCGCATCAGATAACTTGCGACATTGACCTGCACGTCCAGGTCATCTGCGGAACTAAAATAACCTTGAAAAAACAAGGTCCGTAACTCCAGAAAGGTGGGGATATACATGGCTTATTTCACCCGAAAATTCATCGCGTCGGCGTTCGTCGGCACCTTATTGAGCGTTTCCGCACATGCGGCGACCCTCAATATCCACAACGGCGGCGACCCCACGTCGCTCGACCCACAGAAGATTTCAGGCGACTGGGAAAACCGCATCGACGGCGATATTTTTGAAGGCTTGGTGACCGAAGATCCCAAGGACAACCCCATCCCTGGGCAGGCTGCAAGCTGGACCATTTCCCCGGACCAGAAGGTCTATACCTTCAAGCTGCGTGACGGCATCAAATGGTCGGACGGCACGCCGGTGACCGCCAGCGACTTCGTCTTCTCCTTCCAGCGCCTGATGGATCCGAAGACCGCCGCCCAGTACGCCTACCTGCAATATACGATCCTGAACGCGGAAAAAATCAACAAGGGCGAGATCAAGGATCTCAGCCAGCTCGGCGTCAAGGCGATCGACGACAAGACACTGGAAATCACGCTCGAAAACCCCACCCCCTACTTCCTCAACGCCTTGATGCACTACACGGCCTATCCGGTGCCGAAGCATGTCGTAGAAGCCAAGGGCGATGAGTGGGTCAAGATCGGCAACATCGTCACCAACGGCCCCTACAAGCCCACCGAATGGGTGCCCGGTTCGCATGTCAGCATGGTCAAGAGCGACCAATATTACGACGCCAAGGACATCAAGATCGACAACGTCAACTACTATACGCTGGAAGATCAGGCCGCGGCGCTGAAGCGCTACCGCGCCGGCGAATTCGACATTCTGACCTCTTTCCCCGCCGACCAGTATGAGTGGATCCAGAAGAACCTTCCTGGTCAGGCGCATGTGGTTCCGTTCCTCGGTACCTATTACTACGTTCTGAACTCCACCAAGCCGCCCTTCAACGACAAGCGCGTCCGCCAGGCCCTCTCCATGGCCGTCAACCGCGAAGTCATCGGCCCGAAGATCCTCGGCACCGGCGAACTGCCCTCCTACTCCTGGGTGCCGCCGGGCACCGCCAATTATGGCGAGCCGGCCTATGTCAGCTGGAAGGACGAGCCCTACGGCAAGAAAGTCGAAGAAGCCAAGAAGCTGCTCAAGGAAGCTGGTTTCGGTCCCGACCATCCGCTGAAGGCCCAGCTGCGCTACAACACCAACGACAACCATAAGCGTATCGCCGTTGCGATCGCCGCCATGTGGAAGCCGCTTGGCGTCGAAATCGAGCTCTACAACACCGAAACCAAGGTGCATTACGATGAGATGCAGCGCGGCGAGGTTCAGATCGGACGTGCCGGCTGGCTCGCCGACTATAACGATCCGATCAACTTCCTGAACCTGCTGTCGACCGGTGTCGAAATGAACTACGGCCGCTGGAGCAACCCGCAATTTGACGCGTTGATCAAGCAGGGCAATGCGGAAATCGATCTGAAGAAGCGCGCCGAAATCTACAAACAGGCCGAGCAGCTTGCGCTCGACGACAGCGCCGCGATCCCGATCTACTATTATGTTTCGCAGAATATCGTTGCACCGAAGGTTGAAGGCTTCGTGGACAATATTCAGGACATTCACCGTACCCGCTGGCTGTCCATCAAACAATAATAGGAAAAGGCCCTGCCCGCTCTTGCCGGGTGGGGCCTCAACGCACCCATGTTTCGCTATGCTCTCCGTCGTCTGCTGTCGACAATCCCTGTCTTGTGGATTGCCGTAACAGTGTGCTTTTTCATTTTGCGTCTCGCTCCCGGCGGCCCTTTCGATGGCGAAAGGCCATTGCCGCCGGAAGTCAAAGCCAACCTCGCAGCCCACTACAATCTCGATAAGCCACTGGTCGAGCAGTATCTGATCTATGTCGGCGATGTGCTGAAGGGCGATCTCGGTCCCTCCTTCGCCAACCAGGATTTCAGCGTCACTCAGCAGATCATGTCGGGCTTCCCCTACACGCTGACCATCGGCGGCTGCGCCTTCGTGCTCGCCACCATCATCGGCGTTTTCGTCGGCTGTCTTGGGGCGCTGTATCAGAACCGCAGCGCCGACTACTGGCCGGGCGGAGGCCTACTCCTCGGCCTCGTCATGCCAAGCTTCCTGATTGCTCCGATCCTTCAGCTTGTCTTCGGCAACACGCTCGGCTGGCTACCGGTCGGCGGCTGGGGCGACGGGTCGATCCGGTTCCTGGTCCTGCCCATCATCGTTCTGACCCTACCGCACGCGGCGCGCATCTCACGCCTGATGCGCGGCTCGATGATCGAGGTGATGGGCCAGAACTTCATCCGCACAGCCAAGGCCAAGGGCATCGGCCCGCGACTCACCGTGATGCGTCATGCCTTGAAACCGGCCATGATGCCCGTTGTCTCCTATCTCGGGCCGGCGGCAAGCTATCTGCTCACCGGTTCGCTGGTGGTGGAAAGCATCTTCGGCCTTCCCGGCATCGGCCGTTACTTCGTCGGCGCAGCGCTTAACCGCGACTACGGCATGGTCCTCGGCACGGTCATTTTCTACATGGTTCTGATCGTGGTCCTCAACCTGCTCGTCGACATCGCCTACGCTTGGCTCGACCCGAAAGTGAGAATGCGATGATCCTCAATTCCGCCAAACGAGAACTGCTGGAAGCGGAATTGCTCTCAGCCGAGGGGCTCGCACCGA
The DNA here is from genome assembly GCA_036383055.1 of Rhizobium sp. GTDB lineage: Bacteria > Pseudomonadota > Alphaproteobacteria > Rhizobiales > Rhizobiaceae > Rhizobium. The sequence goes on from DASVPC010000029.1 coordinate 34,183, forward strand.
AAGGGCGTTCTCTCACAGGTGACGCGATGCGCCGCCTCCTGCGCAACAAGGCAGCTGCACTCTCCCTCATTGTCCTTGCGCTGCTGGTCCTCATCGCCATCGTCGGCCCGAGCCTGCTTCCCTTCAACTACGAGGATCCAGACTGGAACTCCTTCCGAGGCGCACCGGATTTTGCCGTCGGCCATTATTTCGGCACCGATGGCAACGGCCGTGACCTTTTGGCACGCACGCTTTACGGCACGCGCGTTTCGCTGACGGTGGCGCTGGTCGCCACCCTGGTCTCGGTCGTCATCGGCGTGCTCTACGGCGCCGTGTCCGGCTATTTCGGCGGTCGTGTCGATGCCATCATGATGCGCTTCGTCGATATCATGTACGCGCTGCCCTACGTCCTCTTCGTCATCCTGCTGATGGTGATCTTCGGCCGCAACGTCTATCTGCTGTTTGCGGCGATCGGCGCGCTCGAATGGCTGACCATGGCCCGCATCGTGCGTGGCCAGACGCTGTCCATCAAGCAGCGGGAATTCATCGAAGCGGCGCGGGCCTCCGGCCAGCGGCCATTCAAGATCATCCTCAAGCACATCGTTCCGAACCTCGTCGGGCCGGTCGTCATCTATGCAACGCTCACCATCCCCGAGATCATCGCGACGGAAAGCTTCCTGTCCTATCTCGGCTTCGGTGTGCAGGAACCCTTGACCTCGCTCGGCACGTTGATCGCCGAGGGGTCGGCCGGCATGGAAACCACGCCCTGGCTGCTGTTCTTCCCCGCCGGTTTCCTGGTCGCCCTGCTGATGAGCCTGCTCTTCATCGGCGACGGCCTGCGCGACGCTTTCGATCCGAAGGATCGCTGACATGACAGAAACCCTTCTCGAACTCAAAGACTACTCCATCACCTTCCGCACACCGGAGGGCGAAGTCGCCGCCGTCTCGAAGATGAACCTGAAGATCGGTCGTGGCGAACGCATTGCCATCGTCGGCGAATCCGGTTCCGGCAAGAGCCAGACCTTTCTCGGACTGATGGGCTTGCTCGCCAAGAACGGCCGCACCAGCGGCCAGGCGCTGCTGGACGGCAAGGACATCCTGAAACTGAAGCCGCGCGAACTCGACCATGTGCGCGGCAAGGATGTGGCGATGGTCTTCCAGGACCCGATGACGGCCCTCAATCCATCGCTGCGCATCTCGCGGCAGCTAACGGAGCAGCTCGAGGTCCATGGCGGACTGTCCGCACGCGCCGCCTCGGCAGCGGCATTGGACATGCTGAAGCGCGTCGGCATTCCCGATCCTTCGCGCCGCTTCAATCTCTATCCGCACGAGTTGTCCGGAGGCATGCGGCAGCGCATCGTCATCGCCATGGCGCTGCTGACCAAGCCGAAGCTCTTGATCGCCGACGAGCCGACCACCGCGCTTGACGTCACCATCCAGGCCCAGATCCTCGATCTCTTCAACGAGCTGACGGCGGAGATGAATACGGCGCTGGTGATGATCACTCACGATCTCGGCGTCGTCGCCGGCCTCGCCGACCGCGTCGCCGTCATGTATGCCGGCCGCATTGTCGAGGAAGCACCGGTCGAGGAGCTCTACGAAAATCCGGCTCATCCCTATACGGCAGCCCTGCACGCCTCCATCCCTCGGCCGGACCAGGACGTCGACGATCTCGCTGTCATTCCCGGCCGGCCGCCGAACCTGATGCATCTGCCGCGCGGTTGTTCCTTCTCGCCGCGCTGTGCCCATGTCGAAGACGACTGTCTGGATGCGGCGCCGCCGCTCGATCGGCTGACATCGCAGCGCTGCGCCGCCTGCTTCCACCCCCTTTCGGCTAATCAGGAACGGAGCCTCGTCCATGGCTGAGCAAACGCTTCTGAAGGTCGAGCACCTCACCACCGAATTCGAGCTTCCCTCGAAATCCTTCTTCAAACCACCGCTGATCCTGACG
>DASVPC010000030.1:0-30902 GCA_036383055.1 Rhizobium sp.
CGAGATTTTCCGACCAGTAGGCCGATGTGACATGGCCAAGCATGGTCATCGGCTTCTGCTCGTTCGGATCTGCGACGATCTGCGCGCCTTCCTCCAGCACCACCTTCGGGTCCCGCGTGACGAGACCGACGAGCTGCTTGCGGCCTTCCTTGATGAGATCGGGCCGCTTCAAGCCGCGAATGCCGACGAAATCCGTCTTCTTCTTGGAAACGGCCCAGGAAAGACCGGCATCATCTGGCGTCACCGTGCCGTCGGTATCCTGGCCGACGATGATGTAGCCCTTTTCGGCGCGCAGCACGTGCATGGTCTCAGTGCCGTAGGCGCAAGCGCCCAGCGGCTCGGCCCGCGCCCAGACGGCTTCCAGAACAGACTGGCCATAATCGGCCGGCACGTTGATTTCGTAGCCGACTTCACCGGTGAAGGAGACGCGGAACAGCCGGGCCGGCACGCCGCAGACCTTGCACTCAGCCACGCTCATATGCGGGAAGGCCTCGTTGGAAAGATCCTGCCCCTCGACCAGCGGCTCGATGATTTCGCGCGCCTTCGGACCATGCACGGCGATAACGGCCCACTGCTCGGTCGTCGATGTCAGCCACACCTTCAGATGCGGGAATTCGGTCTGGAGATAATCTTCCATATGCTGCAGCACGCGCGGCGCACCGCCGGTCGTAGTGGTCACATGGAAGCGGTCATCGGCCAGGCGCCCGACGACGCCGTCGTCATAAACGAAGCCATCCTCGCGCGTCATGATGCCATAGCGGCAGCGGCCGGGCTTCAGCGTATCCCAGGCGTTGGTGTAGAGCAGGTTCAGGAACTGTGCCGCGTCCGGACCGACCACCTCGATTTTGCCGAGCGTCGAGGCGTCGAACACGCCGGCCACGTCGCGCGCCGTGCGGCATTCGCGATCGACGGCCTGATGCATGGTCTCGCCGGCACGCGGATAGAACCATGCGCGCTTCCAGTTGCCGACATCCTCGAAGATCGCGCCATGCGCCTCTTCCCAGGCATGCATCGGCGTCTTGCGCGCGGGATCAAAGAAAGCCCCGCGCGAATGGCTGATCAGCGTACCGTAGGTAACCGGCGTATAGGGCGCGCGGAAGGTGGTAAGACCGACCTGCGGGATGTCCTTGCCGAGCATTTCGGCGGCGATCGCCAGACCGTGCATGTTGGAAAGCTTGCCCTGATCGGAGGCCATGCCGTTGGTGGTGAAGCGCTTGATATGCTCGATCGAATGCATGCCCTCGCGCACGGCAAGGCGGATATCCTTGGCGCAGACATCGTGCTGGAAATCGACGAAAGCCTTGGCATTGGTGTCCGGCCCTGCCCCTTCGGCCGCGCCGATCATGCCGCCGGTCCATTCGAAGGCCTGCTCGGCATGGAGCGAAATCTTGCCCTCGCCGCTCGCTCCGGTCGCCCGCGCCATCAGCTCGCCGGCGGCAAGCGATTCCTCGATTGCGGCCTGCAAGCCATCGGTGCCGTTACAGGCGCCGACGGAGAGACAATCCTGAACATAGGTGCCCGGCAGGAAACGCTGCTTCTCGGCATCGAATTTCAGCTTGCCGCGCGACTGCGAGAACAGGTGCACGGAAGGCGTCCAGCCGGAGGAGACGAGCAGCGCATCGATGGCGATCTTGCGCGAGCCCGAGCTGCCATTGCGCGCTACGGTCATCGAGGAGACCCGGAGCTTGCCGGCCGTGTCGATGACGGCATAGTCGCTCAGCACCTCGATACCGAGCCGCTTGGCCTCGGCGGCAACCGCTTCGCCCGGACGCACACGGCTGTCAACGATGACCGCGATCGAGACACCGGCGCGCTTCAGGTCGAAGGCGGCCTCATAGGCAGAGTCATGCGCCGTATAGACGCCGATCTTGGCCCCAACCGCGACGCCGTAATGGTTGAGATAGGTACGGGCGGCCGATGCCAGCATGATGCCCGGACGGTCGTTGTTCGGGAACACCATATGACGCTCGATCGCGCCGGTCGCCAGGATGACGCGCGTGGCGCGGACCTGCCACAGCCGCTCGCGCGGCAGATCGCGGCCGGGTTTGGCGAGATGATCGGTGACGCGCTCGGCAAGGCCGAAGAAATTGTGGTTGTAGTAGCCGAACGCCGTCGTGCGGGTCAGCACCTCGACATTGTCCATCGACTTGAGCTTGGCGATAACACCCTGCGCCCAGGCATAGCCATCGGCACCGTCGATCTTGACGCTGGCGTCGAAGCGCAGTGCGCCACCGGCTTCGGCCTGCTCGTCGCAGAGGATGACCTTGGCGCCGGCTTCGGCTGCGGCAAGTGCCGCCGAAAGGCCGGCAACACCGGCACCGACCACCAGCACATCGCAATGGGCGTAGCGGCTGGCATAGTGATCCGGATCCTCTTCCGTCGGCGCAACGCCAAGACCGGCGGCACGGCGAATGAGCGGCTCGTAAATATGCTTCCAGGCCGCCTTCGGCCACATGAAGGTCTTGTAGTAGAAACCGGCGGCGAAGAAGGCCGACAGCAGATTGTTGGCGCCGCCGATATCGAAGGCAAGCGACGGCCAGCGGTTCTGCGACTGCGCCTTCATGCCGTCGAAGACCTCCTGCACGCTGGCGCGCACGTTGGGCTGCCGACGGGCGGCATCGCGGGAAATATCGAGCAGCGCATTCGGCTCTTCGGCACCGGCCGAGAGGATGCCGCGCGGACGGTGATATTTGAACGAACGGCCGACGAGGTGAACACCATTGGCAAGCAGCGCCGAGGCGACGGTGTCGCCCTCCAGCGCCGTGTAGCTTTTGCCGTCAAAAGTGAAGCGGGCGGTTCTGGCCGGCGTCAGACGCCCCTTGCCCGCAATACGATTGGCGCCGCTCATTCCGGAGATCCCTCTTTTTGTGCCGTTTGTTCCTGTGCGTTTTTATCCTGTGCCACCGGCTCACTCGCCGTTGGCAGCAATGTCGAAAGATCCGGCTTCGGCTCGCCGGCCTTGTAGGTGAGATAGAAGCGGTCACTGACCGTATCACGCGCCGCATTGAAGAAGCGGCCGCAGCCATGGATATGCCGCCAGCGCTCGAAGATCAGGCCCTTCGGATTGTCGCGCAGGAAGAAATATTGCTCGAATTCCTCGTCGGAAATCCCGGCAATGTTTTCCGGCCGCACGATATGCGCGTCGCCAGCATTGCGGAATTCCAGTTCCGAACGCTCTTCCTCGCAATAGGGGCAGTAAATCAGCAGCATCGTTTTCTACCTAATGTTAAAGCTCGGAACCGGAGATATTGGTGCCGGGAGGCTGGGCGCAGAGCTGACGCCCCATGGTGATGAAGGGCGTGATCCGCACCACAAGCTCCTCCAGAGATCCATATGGCTTGAGCACGTCGGTCATCCCCAGATTGATCATGCTCATGCCGAACAGGTCGGTATCGAGCGCAAAGGCCCTGGTCGCAGGCGGCGTCTTTTCCGGCACGAAATAAACCGCCGGCTTGTTCAACACCTTGACGCAGGCGAGGATGCCATTCTCAGCTATGAACGGCCAATCCGCTTCCGTCTTCGCCTTGTGAATCTCCTGCGTACGCACGTCCTTCACGTCCGGGAAAAGGTCGCTCACCTCGGTCGCAGCCATGGCTCCGAACGGAATCGAAGCCCCGGCCATGACAGCTATCCCGTGCGCGACCGCCAGCATCAGTGCGCCACGGCGGCAGCCGCCGCTTCGTCGATCAAGCGGCCGGTGCGGAAGCGATCCAGATTGAGCCCGGCATTGAACTTGTGCGGTTCGTCACGGGCGATCAGGTGCGCAAACAGGTTGGCCGAACCCGGCGTCGCCTTGAAGCCGCCCGTACCCCAACCACAGTTCACATAGAGGCCCGGTACCGGCGTCTTCGACTGGATGGCCGAACGATCCGGCGTGTTGTCGACGATGCCGCCCCAGGAGCGCATCATCTTGACGCGCCGGAACATCGGGAACAGCTCGCAGATCGCATCCAGCGTATGGGTGATGATCTGTAGGCCGCCGGTCTGACTGTAGGAATTATACTGGTCCGTGCCGGCGCCGATGACGAGTTCGCCCTTGTCGGACTGCGATATATAGGCATGCACCGTGTTCGACATGACGACGCAGGGGAAGATCGGCTTCAGCGGTTCGGAAACCAGCGCCTGCAACGGGCTCGATTGCAGCGGAACGCGCACGCCGGCCATCTGCATGACGACCGTCGTGTGGCCCGCCGCCGAAACGCCGATCTTCTTGGCGCCGATGAAGCCGCGGTTCGTGTCGACGCCGGTGACGCGCCCATCCGGTCCGCGCTGAATGCCGGTCACTTCGCAATTCTGGATGATGTGCACGCCGCGATCGGACGCCGCACGAGCAAAGCCCCAGGCGACCGCATCGTGCCGCGCCGTGCCGCCGCGACGCTGGAGCGCCGCGCCATTGATCGGGTAGCGCGCGCTGCCGGAGATATCCAGCGGCGGACAAAAGGCCTTCGCTTGCTCCGGCGTCAGCCATTCATTGTCGATGCCATAGAGGCGGTTGGCGTGGATATGCCGCTTGAAGGACTGCTGGTCATGCACATTATGCGACAGCATCATCACGCCGCGCGGCGAATACATGACGTTATAATTGAGATCCTGAGACAGCCCTTCCCAGAGCTTCATCGAATGCTCGTAGATGTGCATGCTCTCTTCATAGAGATAGTTCGAGCGGATGATGGTGGTGTTACGGCCGGTATTGCCGCCGCCGAGCCAGCCCTTTTCGATCACCGCGACATTGGTGATGCCATGCTCCTTGGCGAGGTAATAGGCAGCGCCCAGGCCATGGCCGCCACCGCCGATGATGATGACGTCATACTCCTTGCGCGGCTCCGGCGAGGTCCATTGGGCCTCCCAGCCCTTGTGAGCCCGCATCGCTTCCCGTGCCACGGCAAAAACCGAGTATTTACGCATTCGCCCTCAACTCCTTCAGGCAACAAGCCCTTTTGATCGGCCATACAAATCGCAAATCGAAAACCGACACAACGGCTCTTTTGCGACGCATTCAGCACCAGCTTTCGACACGGTTAAAAAGAATGCAAAGCCGGATGGTCAACATCTCGTTCATTCGCAGCCCTATTTGCGCTGCAGATGGCAGATCTTCACCCGACCGCCATGGCCGTCTTTGCGCCAGACGCAGCCCTCTTTCCGTGGCTTGCGGTCGTAAAGATAGATTCTTGCCCGATGCTTGCTATCGAACCTCTGGTTCGAAAAATCGTGACCGCCGACGCGGACATTCTTGCCGAAACGAACTTCGCCGGCGGCGACTGGCACAAGCGTCGCGGCCAGAACGGCACAGGTGAGCGCGAGCGCCGCAAACAGTCTTCCGGTGGGAAGGACGTTCGTGAATGTCATGTCGCGATTCTCCTCTGACGCACGCTGGAACCGCCGGGATCGGACAACCACGGCAGCATATCGTAACAATGTGAAGCAAGATCTTCGCACAGGCATGTCAGTCTCGCAAAATATGGCGAGGCGATCCTTATTCGATAGCCGCAGCAACGCGATTGAGGTATAGCGAGCCTGTCTCGCCCGGGGCAAACTGCTTTTTCCCCTGCTAATGCACGATCCGGCTAGACTTTGACAAAGCGATCTGATATCTCGCCTAACCAATCGCAAGGCTGCGGCCGCGCGAACGTTATTTTTTTGCCTCCTGGCGCTGCCGTCGCCGCTGGCATCAACCAAACTAAAGGAACGTGATTCTCGTGCAGGTACTTGTCCGCGATAACAATGTCGACCAGGCTCTCCGCGCTCTCAAGAAGAAGATGCAGCGCGAAGGTATTTTCCGCGAAATGAAGATGCGCGACTACTACGAAAAGCCGTCGCAGAAGCGTGCTCGCGAAAAGGCTGAAGCCGTTCGTCGCGTTCGCAAGCTGGCCCGTAAGCGCGCACAGCGCGAAGGTCTGGTTGCACGGTAATCGTCGTTTTTTCGACGTTTTCAGATGCATGTTAGGCGGGGGCGAATCGTTCGCCGCCGCCTTTTTGATTTATTCTCCGCGCAAATCGGATTAAATCAGAACAGCCTGATATGACGCATGGGGAAAGCGAACCCGATAATGGCAATCACGACGTCCGACCAGTTCCGCACTTCGAACCTCACCTCCTTTGTTTCGAAGCGCGCTGCTGCCCTGCCAGCTTTGGCGCTTCTCGCTGCGATCGGCCTTTCCGGCTGCCAGACAGCCTCCACCGATACGGTGATCCGTATCGACAAGGCGCAAGGCTCCTCGGAAAATATCGCCTCGCTGACGTCGGTCATCAGCGCCAATCCGCAGGATCCTGAAGGCTATAACGTTCGCGGCACCGCCTATGGCCGTGGCGGCGACTTCAGCCGCGCCCTTGCGGACTTCAATCAGGCGATCCAGATCAATCCGAAGTTCTATCAGGCCTACGCCAACCGCGCGCTCATCTACCGCAACATGGGCAAGCTGCCGGAAGCGGTCGCGGACTACAACGCCGCACTGCAGATCAATGGCAATTACGATGTCGCCTATATTGGCCGCGGCAATCTTTATCGCCAGTCCGGCCGCGACAATGATGCCTTCAACGATTATTCCAAAGCAATCAGCCTCGGCACGACCGACGGCCGCGCCTATAATGGCCGCGGCGTGATCTTCCAGAAGCGCAATCAGCAGGACAAGGCAATCGACGACTTCTCGAAGGCCATCTCGCTATCGCCGAATTCGCCCGAGCCCTATAACAGTCGCGGCATCTCCTATCTCGCGCAGAAAGACGAAGACAACGCCTTCGCCGATTTCAACCACGCGATCGACCTCGACAACAAGGTTGCCGAATCCTGGGCCAACCAGGCGTTCGTCTACGAGCAGCGCGGTGACAAGGCCAAGGCCCGCCGTTCCTATCAGCACGCCGTCAACCTCGACCCGACCTACCAGCCGGCCAGGGATGGCCTGGCGCGTGTCGGCGCGGGCGCATAGGATCACTGCATATCATCGAAACAGTGGGCCGCCCGGCGATCATCCGCCCGGCGGCTTTTCTTTGCGCTGTCGAGCGCATAGTCTCGCGCCGTCCCCCAACCGAACGAGACACACGACATGCCCTCTTCGCAGAAAATCATCGTGGTCGGCGCCGGCATCATCGGTGCATCCATCGCCTGGCATCTCCAGCGCAAGGGCGCTGATGTCACCGTGATCGCCAAGAAGGCCGGCGGCGAGGCAACACCGAATTCCTTTGCCTGGATCAATGCGAGCTGGGGCAACCCCGAATTCTACTACCGTTTCCGCCGCCGCTCGATGGCCGAATGGTCGCGGCTGGCGACCGAGGTTGCAGGCCTGCCGCTCTCCTGGTGCGGCGGGCTCTGCTGGGACTTGGCCGAGGCCGAGCTGGAAACCTATCTCGCGCAGCATCACGGCTGGGGCTATGACATACAGCCGGTCAACCGCGCGACGAGCGCCGCCATCGAACCCAGCCTCATCGATCCGCCCGCCTTTGCCGTGCATGTCGCCGAAGAAGGCGCCGTCGAACCCGTCGCTGCCGCCAATCTTCTGCTGGATGACGCCGCCCGCCATGGCGCAACGCTGTCATACGGCACGGAAGTCATCCGGCTTTTGCAGGAGAACGGCAGAATCACCGGCGTCGAAACGACGAACGGCACGCTCCTTGCCGACCATGTCGTCCTTGCCGCCGGCGCCGGTATCCTTCCGCTCGCCTCCGCCATCGGCATCGATGTGCCGCTCGAAACGCCGCCGGGCCTGATCGCGCATTCCCGCCCTCACACTCGGCTGCTGAATGGCCTCGTCATGGCGCCGGAACTGCACATGCGCCAGACGCAAGAAGGCAGGATCATCGCCGGCAGCCATTTCGGCGGCGGCGCTCCGGGCGACGATCCACGCAAGGCCGCCGAGGAGATTCTTGCCAAGGTCAGAGCCATACTGCGTGGCAGCGACCAGCTCGAATTCGATTTTTATACGATCGGCTATCGCCCGAACCCGAAGGACGGTTTTCCGATCATCGGCGGCGTCGACAAGGCGCCGGGCCTCTATCTCGCCGTCTTGCATTCCGGCGTGACGCTGGCGCCGATCGTCGGACTGCTTGCGGCGGCGGAGATTGTCGGCGGACATCCGGACGCGCAGCTCGCTCCATTCCGCCTGTCACGGTTTGCGAATGCGGAGGAATGAGCTGTGGATGATCGACGTCAAACCCATGCCGCTTGCATCCGAAGCGTCCGGCGTCACTTACGATTTAGCGACGGTGACTTTTCGTATGTTGCAACAAAATTTACCGGGTCATAACATGACGCTTTCGAGAACATGCTGCTCGGACAAAAGCATTGGGGGCGCTCGGCATGATGACTGAAACCGCTATTTCCACCTTCGCAAATACGCTCGAACCCTATGGTGGTCCGATCGGTTGATCGCGTTATGAAAAAGCTGCATTTCCCAAGAGCTTCGATTGGAGCTTATCTGATCGCCATAGCGCTGGCGATTGCCTTGCCGATCCTTGCCTTCGTGGCACTCTTGCTGTTCCAGCTCGAAAATAACGAGCGCGACGTCTTGAAGCGCGACGCGGTTCAGGACGCACAGGCGCTGGGACGTACCATCGACCGGCAATTGCAGGATATGGCGACGACCCTGCGGCTGCTCTCCTCCTCGCCGGAGTTGGAACACAACGATATCACCACCTTCTTCTACCGGACGGAGACGGTGCTGCGTACCGATTCGCTGTTCGTCCTGCTCTTCGAAAAGGACGGCCAGATGCGATTGAATACGCGATGGCCGCTCAGCAGGCCGCTGGGCAAGACCGGCAATATGGGCGCCCTGCAATCGGCACTCAATTCGGGACGCATCGAGGCGTCCGACGTTTTCGTCGGATCCAACATCCACCGCTGGGTCTACAATGTCACCCTGCCGCTCGACCATTCGCCGGCCGGCGCCGCCTTGGCCATGACCCAGGATGCCGATGATCTCGCCAAACTCGTCACGACGGATGCTCTTGCCCCCGGCTGGTCGGCCGCTGTCATCGACAGTTCCGGCCATATCGTCGCCGCCAGCGGCCCCGCCAATCTCTCCCCTGGCGATCCCTTCAACAAGGACATCCTGCCGAAACTGATCGCCTCGAGCGGCGTCTATCAGGATGAGAGGATCCTGCCGCACTCGCTGCTCGGCTATGCGCAAATCCCCGGCTGGTCCTGGAAAGCCGTCGTGTGGGGACCCGTCGCCTCCGCGCAGGCGTCGCTGATGAGCACCTGGCGTTTCCTGATCTACGGCGGCGTCACCCTGCTCCTCGTCGCGCTGATTGCCGTCTATGCCTTGGCCCGCCAAGTCCGTACCACCATACGGAGCGTCGCCGTGATGGCTGAACGCATGGGCCGTGGTGAGATCGTTTCACCGGTCGAAACCAGCGTCATCGAGGCCAATCTGGTGGCCATCGCGCTGTCCAACGCCTCCTTCGATCGTAGCGAGACGGAGGACCGGCTGCATTTCGTCATGCACGAACTCGTTCACCGTACCAAGAACCTTTTGGCGCTTGCCCAGGCAATGACCCGCCAGCTCGCCCGGCAGACCGACAGCGTCGACACCTTTCAACGCGCCGTCGCCGACCGGCTGGAGGGACTTGCGCGCTCGATCGAGGTGCTGACCAGCGAACAATGGTCGGGCGTGTCGCTACGGCGGGTGATCGACATTCATCTCGCCACCTTCCTGCAGGCACCACAGCAGCTCGACATCAACGGTCAAGATTTTGTCCTGAAGCCGGAAGCCGTGCAGAATCTCGGACTGGTCCTGCATGAGCTGGCGACGAATTCGGTGAAATACGGCGCGCTTTCCGCGCCCGAGGGCAAGATCGCTATCGAGTGGACGAATGTCGAGGGCGATATCGGGCCGATGATCCAGTTCACCTGGACGGAAAGCGGAGGACCGCGCGTGAAGAAGCCAACCCTCACCGGCTTCGGCACCACCGTCACCAAGGCCCATGCGGCGTCGGCCTTTGGCGGCAACGTCGAGATCGACTTCCGGCCAGAAGGCCTCGTCTGGGTACTGAATGCCCTGCGTAGCACCATGGAGCGCGAACGCGAACGGACATGAGGCTCGGCCTACGACGTGGACTCCGGTCTCCGGAAATACCCGTCAAAGCCAGCGCATCTGCCTCTCCCCTGGATTGGAGAAGGCAAGCGCTTTCTACTCATTCATCGCCTTGACGATCTCCTCCGTCACCTTCTTGGCGTCGCCGAGCAGCATCATCGTACCATCCTTGTAGAACAGCGTATTGTCGATGCCGGCATAGCCGGAGCCGAGGGAGCGCTTGACGAAGAGGCAGGTCTTGGCCTTGTCGACGTCGAGGATCGGCATGCCGTAGATCGGCGAGGTCTTGTCGTCGCGCGCTGCTGGATTGGTGACATCGTTGGCGCCGATGACATAGGCGACATCGGCCTGGGCGAGTTCCGAATTGATATCTTCGAGTTCGAACACCTCGTCATAGGGAACATTGGCCTCGGCGAGCAGCACGTTCATATGGCCGGGCATGCGGCCGGCGACCGGATGGATGGCATATTTCACATCGACACCATGCGCCTTCAGGCGGTCGGCCATTTCACGCAGCGCATGCTGAGCCTGCGCCACCGCCATGCCGTAGCCCGGCACGATGATGACCTTCGAGGCATTCGCCATCAGATAAGCGGCGTCCTCAGCGGAGCCGAGCTTCACCGTCTTGTCGCTGTTGTCGGTGCTACCAGCGGACGCCTCACCGCCGAAGCCGCCGAGAATGACGGAAACGAAGGAGCGGTTCATGCCCTTGCACATGATATAGGACAGGATCGCGCCCGAGGAGCCGACCAGTGCGCCGGTAATGATCAGCGCCAGATTGCCGAGCGTGAAGCCGATGCACGCCGCCGCCCAGCCGGAATAGGAATTCAGCATCGACACGACGACCGGCATATCGGCGCCGCCGATCGGCACGATCAGCAGCACGCCAAGCGCCAGTGCCAGGACGACGATTGCCCAGAAATCGAAATGGCTTTCGCTGATCGCCAGGCCCACCATGAAGAACAGGATCAGCGCCAGCAGGCCGGCATTGATGAGATGACGATAGGGCAGCAGGACCGGCTTGCCGGACATGCGCCCGTCGAGCTTCAGGAACGCGATGATCGAACCGGTGAAAGTCAGCGCGCCGATGGCAACGCCAATCGCCATTTCGATGCGTGCCTCGGTATGGATCGAGCCGATATTGCCGATGCCGAAAGAGGACGGTGTATAGAGCGCCGAAGCCGCAACCAGCACGGCCGCGAGACCGACCAGCGAATGGAAGCCGGCCACGAGCTGTGGCATCGAGGTCATCGGGATGACGCGGGCAATATAGGCCCCCGCCCCGCCGCCGATGGCCAGACCCAGGACGATCAGCACCAGGCCGCCGAAGGACGGCGTCGCCAGCACCAGCGTCGTGGCGATGGCAATGCCCATGCCGACCATGCCGTAGAGATTGCCGCGCCGGCTGGTGGCCGGATGCGACAGGCCGCGCAATGCCAGGATGAACAGCACGCCGGAAACGAGATAGAGGAAGGCCGCGATATTGCTCAGCATGCCGCCCTCACTTGTCTTTCTTCTTGTACATCGCCAGCATGCGCTGGGTGACAAGGAAACCGCCGACGATATTGACCGAAACGAGTACCAGCGCCACGAAGCCGAAGCCCGTCGCAAGCCCGCTCGCGGAAATGCCGACTGCCAAGAGCGCGCCGACGACGATGACCGAGGAAATGGCGTTCGTCACTGCCATCAGCGGCGTATGCAGGGCCGGCGTTACCGACCACACGACGTAATAACCGACGAAGATCGCCAGCACGAAGATTGCCAGCTGGAAGACGAAGGGGTCGATAGCCCCGCCGGATACGGCACTGACAGTCTCCGGAGCCTGCGCAGCGGCGGTCCTGACAGCGGTGACGGCATCGTTCAGTTGCTGGAGCGCCTGATCCATTGCTTGGCTGGCCATTTAGACATCTCCCTTGTTGACGGTCGGCTGGTCAGGATCGACGAAATTCGGATGCACGACCTCACCGCCATCGGTCAGCATCGTCGCCTTGATCAGCTCGTCGGCGCGGTTGAGCCCGAGGCTCTTGCTATCCTTGTCGACCATCGTCTCCAAAAAGGTGACGAGGTTCTTGGCGTAGAGAGCGGACGCGCTCGCCGCAACACGACCAGCCATGTTGGCATAACCGACCACCTTGACGCCTTCGACATCGGCCACTTCACCGAATTCGGCCCCCTCGATATTACCGCCGCGCTCGATGGCGAGGTCCACAGCGACCGCGCCGGGACGCATCGCTTTCAGCATCTCGCGGCTGACGAGCCGCGGCGCCGGGCGACCCGGAATCAGGGCCGTCGTGATGACGATATCCTGCTTGGAAATATGCTCAGCCACGAGGGCGGCCTGCTTGGCCTGATAGGCTTCCGACATCTCCTTGGCATATCCGCCGGCGGTCTCCGCCGCCTTGAACTCCTCATCCTCGACGGCGATGAATTTCGCGCCCAACGAAGCGACCTGTTCCTTCGCGGCCGGCCGGACGTCCGTGGCCGACACCTGCGCGCCAAGGCGCCGTGCCGTCGCGATCGCCTGCAGGCCGGCAACGCCCGCGCCCATGACGAAGACCCTTGCCGCAGGCACCGTTCCCGCCGCCGTCATCATCATCGGCAGCGCCCTGTCATAAACCGCAGCCGCCTCGATCACTCCCTGATAGCCGGCAAGATTGGCTTGTGACGACAGTACATCCATCGACTGCGCGCGCGTAATGCGCGGCATCAGCTCCATGGCGAAGCTCGTCAGCCCTGCCTTCGCCATCGCGACCAGCGCGGCTTCGTTGCCATAGGGGTCCATGATGGCGATGACGATCGCACCGCGCTTGTAGCCGGTGATCTCCTTGGGTGTCGGCCGCCTGACCTTGAGGATGACGTCGGCCCGTTTGGCATCCTTGATGGCGCCGATGCGCGCGCCGATAGCCTCGTATTCGCCATCCGGAACGCGCGACAAGGCACCAGCGCCCGCTTCGACTACGACATCGAAGCCGAGGCTTTTCATCTTCTTCACCGTTTCGACGGATGCCGCGACACGCGTCTCATCCCCCACGGTCTCCTTGGCGACAAAAACCAGATTGCCCAACGACACCACCTCGCATCAAACGACAGCCCTGCTGGAGACAGCAGCGCAACAGCCTGCGAAATCAGGCCAAGATCTCAGGGAAGGCGCGGGCCGCACGGCCCGGCGTCGTTCAGCGCGCGAGAAAGGCGCCCACGATTGAAAGAACCACGAAAATGAGAAACCCGCCGAACAGGCCAGCGTGACCGAAGAAACCCGCCGTCATCGCGATCAACAGCGCAGCGATGATCGCCGATCCGACCCTGGCGACCAAAAGGAACCCGTTATAGGTTTTCTCGTGCTCCTTGTAATCCATCGGAGCACCGGTTTCGATCGGTCCGGTGTGATGTTCGGCCATGCAAAAGTCTCCCCTCAATCCGCTCCCCGCCATGCCTTGCAACAGCTGCCGGCTGGAGTTCGCCCTCGAAAGCTGCGGCATCTCCCAATAGGGGCACCGCAGCCAGATTTCCTCTACGGAGGCGTTACACAAAGCGAGAAAAAATGCAATGCACGAGAACGTCGCAGAGGTTCAATCGCCTTGTCCGACTACCCTCTGGGCGAACGGAAACCGACTGAAGTGCTCCCGGCTGCCCCTCAGGCCGGGATATCCTGGCGCAGGGCCGACCGGTTGCGATCGAGACTGTCTATCATCTCGCTAACCCGCGCCGGCGACACCGGCATCGAAAACACATAGCCCTGGATCACATCGGCCAGGCCACGCCCATTGATGAGCGCCAATTGTTCCGGCGTCTCGACACCCTCGACGACGATTTCCAGACCCAGAGCCCGTGAGAGATCGGCAATGCCGCACAGAAGCTTGAAACGGCGGCTGTCACCGGTGATTTCGTGCACGAAGGAGCGATCGATCTTGACGATATCCACCGGCAGTGAATCGAGATAGCTGAGGCTGGAAAACCCGGTCCCGAAATCATCAATGGCGATGGTGACGCCCTTGGCCCTGAGATCGGTGAGAATGGAACGAACGGTCGCAATCTCGTCCATCAGGCAGCTTTCGGTGACCTCCAGATGCAGCCGTGACGGCTCCAGCCCCGACGCCTCCAGCGCTTCCGTGACGACCGCGATAATGTCATTGCCGCGCAGGTCCTGCGCCGAAAGATTGACCGAAACCGGGAGAGACCAAGGCCAGGCGGCGCAATCCCGGCAAGCCTGGTTGAGCATGAAGCGGGTGATGCCGGAAACGATCCCCATCTCCTCGGCAATCTGCACGAAAATGTTGGGCGGGATCGGCCCTTTTTCCGGATGAACCCAACGCGCCAACGCTTCGCAGCAATTGATGCGGCGCCCATCCGGCGTGAACATCGGCTGATAGACCGCATGCAGCTTGCCGGTCTCGATTACCTCGCGCAGATCACTCTTCAGTTTCTGCCGCTCGATGTAGCGAGCATCCATCTCCTCTTCGAAAGCGGAGCAACCGCCCTTCGTCCGCAACTTGGTGTCGAAGAGTGCCAGATCGGCCTTGATCTGCCATTCTTCCGGACGGAACTCGCAGCTCGACATGGTCACGTAGCCACCACTGAAGGAGATACGAAGGCTATGATCATCCACCTCATAGGTGCCTGCCATCGCCGCGTGCAGCGCGGCTATGCGGCTATCCAGATCCCGGATGCCGTCATCGTTCGGGAAGAACAGCACGAACTGGTCCCCAACCAGGCGCGCGCAAAGCGCCTTGTCACCCGCCGCCTCCCTCAACCGCGCGGCGATGGCAACCAGCAGCCGATCGCCGGTCACATGCCCCTTGAAATCATTGACATGCTTGAAATCGTCGACATCGAGAACCAGAAAGCCGATCCGGCCGTCGCCGACATGCACGGCCAGCTTCTCCTTCGTCAATTCGGCGAAGTATTCACGGTTCGGCAGGCCGGTCAGCGAATCGAAGCGCACCATATGCAGGATCTTGCGCTCGGCCCGGATACGCGCCGTGACGTCCTCAAAAGTCAGGATGACGATACCGTCGGCGCGACGGCTCGCCGAAAATTCCAGAAACAGGTCCTCGCCAAGCTCAATCAGCGTGCGCGACAGCGAACCGTCGACAAGCTGCTCGATCTGCTGTTGGATCAGGCCCGGAAGAGAACCATCGATGGAGGCATGGCGTACGCCATAACGCAACACGACGTCGAAATCGCAATCCCTGAGCTGCTCGGGGTTCGTCAGATTGAGAAGTTCGCAAGCCTTCCGATTGACCACCAGGATGCGGTTGTCGGCATCCAGCATGAACAGCCCATGTGTCATGTTGTTGAGCGCCGTGTCGAACCGATCAGCGATCAGCGATATCTCGCGTGACGCGATGACATTCTTGTAGAGAAACTCGCGCAGGTTACTCGCCATCGAACGCGTCGTCAGCCCGAAGGGTACCAGCATGATCGAAACGATTGCCATATAAGGCTGCCCCGACATCAGGCAAGCGAGGATGATCGGCAGGCAGCATGCAGTGGTCTGCAGGTCGATCGCCTTCTGGGAACCGTAGTTGCGGCCAAGGATCGATACCATCGATCCCATGGTCACCGCGACGCAGATGAATTCCGCCAGCGGATTGTGGACGATCAGGATGGCATAACCGCTGCCGACACCGAGGATCAGCGCCGACGCTGTCCCGCCGAGCACATAACGCGTTTCCCAGCGGGCGATATCGGCGCGCGAAAGGGCGCTCTTATCCAGCGCGTCGAATTGCCGGAACGAATGGATGCGGGAAGCGAAGACGATGGCCAAGACAAGGCAGAAACCAAGATAGATGCCGGCGCCCGTGCTCAGAAAAACAATGACATAGGTGAGGACATGAACGAATACCCCCGTAAGCAATGTGCTACGGTTTCCGAAAAGCGAACTGACGAACGACAGATAGACATCTGTCGGTACGATGTTCGGGTTTTGAGGCTTCATTCAGAGCTCCCCTGATGCGGCGCGAACTCTAGTTGAAACGTTTTAAAATTTGATTGCCCGGATCACGCATATTCGGATGAATTTTCCAACTGCGCGATAATTTTCATCGATTTTTAGTGATATTTTGCACCGCATTCGGGCAACAGATGAAACTATGCTCTACTTTTGTTATAGTTTCTTCGTCATGAAACGCTAAAATAGAAAACAACAATCAGCAAAGCATCCTCGGTCAAATCTTGCCCGCCCGCTGCTGAATCATCATGAAAGTATCGAAAGTGTACTCGGAAAGCTGCATCCAGAGATAGGCATCTTTCTTGTAGGCAACCTGATCCTCATAGATCCGCTTGAAATAATCATTCGACTTCGAAAGGTCGGCGTAAATGCCGGTGGCCGCCTGGAAGCAGGCTTCGAGAATTTCCTGGCTGAAGGGGCGCAACGTCACGCCCTGCTGGACGATATCCTTCAGGGCCTGCGGATTTTTCACATCGTATTTCGCCAGCATGTTGGTGTTGGCGAAGGCGCAGGCATCCGCAAGGATGGCCTGGTAGTTCTTCGGCAGCCCATTCCATTTTTCCAGATTGAAGAAGGCGTGCACGACGGCACCGCCCTCCCACCAGCCGGGATAGTAGTAATATTTGGCGATCTTCTGGAAGCCGAGCTTCAGGTCGTCATAGGGACCGACCCACTCAGCCGCGTCGAGCGTACCCTTGTCGAGCGCGTCGTAGATGTCGCTGACGGGGACATCCTGCTGCGGCACGACGCCGATCTTCTCGATCACCTTGCCAGCAAGGCCGGCAATACGCATCTTCAGTCCCTTGAGATCGTCCAGCGTATTGATTTCCTTACGGAACCAGCCGCCCATCTGCACGCCGGTATTGCCGGCGGGCAGGCCAAGGATGCCCTGTGTGGCATAAAATTCGTTCATCAGCTTGTTGCCGTCGCCCTGGTAGAACCAGGCATTGGTAAGCCGGGCATTGAGGCCGAAGGGTAGCGCCGTGCCGATGGCGTAGGTCGGGTCCTTATTCCAGAAATAGTAGGAGCAGGTATGCGCCGCCTCGACGGTGCCGGCGCTCACGGCATCGGCCGCCTGCGCACCGGGAACGATCGCTCCGGCCTCATAGGTCTGGATGACGAAATTGCCGTTGGTCGCGTCTGAAACATGCTGCGCGATATCCTCCGCGCCGCCATAGATCGTATCTAGGCTCTTCGGAAAGGACGACGTCATCCGCCAGGTGATCTTGGGATATTCCTGGGCAACAGCAGGACTGGCAAGCGCTGAGGCGGCTGCGCCCGCACCCGCTGCTCCAGCCCGTCTGATGAACGAACGGCGATCCATTAAAACCTCTCACACGGATGGCATTGCGGGAAAAAGATTCTCCCGATCACGACACAAGCATTTGAGCTTAACCATGCCGCGTATTGTCTTTCAAGTTTGCTTTTGCACTGCATTATGGCGATTCCTGTACATCGTCATGACAAAGGGAAACAAAGCCCGGCCACGGCCGTCCCGCGTTGCCGAATGCCTGCTCTTCGCGTAGATTTGCCGGCAAGTTGGCCCATCGCGGCATCGACACCATATTCATTCAGGGTCTCGACTAGGCCCGGCAGTTTTGCATGTTTCCGGAGCCTTGCATGTCCAGACCGATCATCGCCATTCCCGCCGATATCCGCGAATTCGACGGCGCAACCTGGCATGCGGTGCAGCAGCAATATGTCCGCGCCGCCGTCAAGGCCGCCGACGTGATGGCACTGATCGTCCCGGCGATGGAAGACGGTAACGATATCGACGCCATTCTCGACCGTGTCGACGGGCTGCTGGTATCCGGCTCCGCCACCAACGTGCATCCTTCGCTCTATGGCAAGCAGGCCCACGAGAGCGACGGCCCCTTCGACCCCGCCCGCGACGCCACATCGCTGCCCCTCATCCGCCGCGCCATAGAGCGCGCCATTCCGATGCTCGCCATCTGCCGTGGCATTCAGGAGCTGAACGTCGCGCTCGGCGGTACGCTCGCCAGCGAAATCCAGGAGCAGCCGGGTATCTGGGATCATCGCAAGCCGCAGAATGTCGACCGCGACACCATGTATTCGATCCGCCAGAGCGTTTTCGTCAAGGAAGGCTCCTGCATTGCCGCCGTCGTCGGCCCCGGCGAGGTGCGCGTCAACTCGCTGCACAGGCAGGCAATCGCCGATACGGCGCCACGGCTGCAGGTGGAAGCCATCGCCGAGGACGGCACGATCGAGGCCGTTTCCGTCATCGACGCCAAGGCATTCGCCGTTGGCGTGCAGTGGCATCCGGAATATTGGGCGGAAACGGATTCGCCGTCACGCAAGCTGTTTGTCGCCTTCGGCGATGCCGTGCGCGATTACGCGGCGGCCAAGGAACAACCGATAGCCACTCCCCGCCGCCAATCGGCACTCTGATCAGCCCTTTGGCTTAACCGGCGTTTCCGGCACCGGCGTCAGCACCGCCCCCTTGCCGAACCACTCGATGATGTTATCCGCAACGAGATCGGCCATCGCGTTGCGCGTCGGCACCGATGCGGACGCCACATGCGGCAGCAGCGAAACGTTCGGCAGGGAGAGATAGCCCGCCGGAACGTTCGGCTCGTCGTAGAAGACATCGAGGCCGGCAGCCCCGAGCGTGCCGTTTCCAAGGGCGGTGATCAGCGCGTCGTCATCCACCGACCAACCGCGCCCGACATTGATGAACACGCCCTGCGGCCCGAGCGCCGACAGGATCTCGGCATCGATGACCTTATGCGTCTCCGACGTCTTCGGCACGATGCTGATCAGCGTATCCACGTCCTCCGCCATCGCCTTCAGCGACGGATAATAATCATAGGCCAGTTCCGTGCGCGGCGTACGGGTATGATAGCCGATCTTCACCTTGAACGGCTCCAGACGCTTGGCGATTTCCTGGCCGATGCGACCAAGGCCATAAATACCGACACGCCGCCCCTTCAACGAGAAAGGCGAAAGCGGAAAAGGCCCCTCGTTCGCCCAGCGGCCTTCCCGCAGCCAGGTTTCCGCCTGCGGAAACAGGCGCAGCGTGTTCAAAAGCAGCGCAATCGCCGTATCGGCCACTTCGTCGTTCAGCACGTCGGGCGTATTGGTGACGACGACACCCTTTACTGCCGCATGGTTGACATCGATACCGTCATAGCCGACGCCGAAATTCGCGATGACCTCGATATTCGGAAAGGCGTCGATCCAGGCCGCGTTGAAACCACCGGCTACAGCAACACCGCGCACGCGCGCCGCAGTCCCGGCATCGACCTGGGGGCTCTCGCCGCGGTCGGCGGCGATGACATCGAAATGCCCACCAAGCCTTTCGAGGACACGCGGATGTATCTTCCCCGGAACGAGGATGGCGGTGCGGTTATCGGACATGGATCTTTCCTCTTGAATACGTCGTGCGGCGCTATTGGCGGGCCTGATAGGGAGATGTCGACTGGCGAATACGCATTTCCGGCTTGATAAGATGGATACCATCCGGCTCATGGCTGCCCGCCAGCCTATCCAAAAGCGCGCGTGCTGCAAGCCTTCCGACTTCCGCCTGGCCGTTCCAGACCGTCGTCAGCGCCGGCGTCGCGATCGCCGCCTCCTCCAGATCGTCATAGCCGGTAACCGAAATATCCTTACCCGGCACAAGGCCGGCGCGGGAAATGCCGTTCATCAGGCCGATGGCGACGAGATCGTTCCAGCAGACGGCTGCCGTCGGCTTCTGCGGCAGCGACAGGAAATGCACCGCCGCCTCGAAGCCGCCCTGCTTGGAGCGGGCGCCGGGGATGCGCAGGTCCGGATCGACCTCGATGCCCGCCTTGCGCAGCGCGTTGACATAACCCTGGTAACGATCGCGGCCGGTCGAGGTCTGGTCCGTGCCGCCGATCATCGCGATAGTGCGGTGGCCGAGGCTGATCAGGTGATTGGTGGCAAGCGAAATGCCGTAACTGTCGTCTCCGCGATAGGTCGGCAGATCCAGCCCCTCCATCGAGCGGGCAACGAGGATAGCCGGCATGCCGTTTTCCTCCGCCAGGTCGAAATCCTCCGCCGGCGTGCCGATCGCCGGCGACATGATGACGCCGTCGCCGCCGAGCTGCAGCAGGGTTTCGATGAAGGTCCGCTGCTTCTCCACCGAATCATAGTGATTGGAGAGGATGAACGTGTGGCGGCTGCGATCGAGCTCGCTCTCGATCGCCTTGAGGATTTCGCCGTAGAACGGGTTCATGATGTCGTGGACAACGACGCCGATGATCCCGGATCGCGATGTCCTGAGGCTGGCCGCGCGGCGGTTATAGATATAACCCAGCGCCCGCGCCTGATCCTTGATTTTCTCGCGCGTGTTGACCGCCACCAGCGGGCTATCGCGTAAGGCAAGGGATACGGTTGCCGTTGAAATACCCAGCGTTTCCGCAATGGTAGACAGTTTTATCTTTTGCGCCATGCGCTCCCCTCCCCGTGAAACGCAGCCGAATATGCCATTCCGTCGTTTTACGATTCCGGAATTTAAAAACTTTAATTAAAAGCTTTAATCGGCCCGCGCAACTCGAATCCTCGGGAATTCTTAAAATTCCCCATCATCCTCGTCGTGGTCGCCGATATGAAGGTTGTCCTCGATCGCCTTCAGCAACCGCACCAGCGAACGGACATCCTTTTCCGAAAAGCCGCGCGTGGCGAGTTCGTCGCAGGCTGCAGCCGAGCTTTCGATCTCGCTGACGCTGTTGCGGCCCGCCTCGGTGAGATAGACCTTGGTCAACCTCGCATCCTCGGCATCCGGCCGGCGCTCAAGGAAGCCTTGGGCTTCCATGCGGCCGATCGTGCGGGTCATGGTCGGCGCCTTGACGCCGAGCTTCTGCGCCAGCGTTCCCGCCGGCAGACCGTCGCTGGCCGCAAGCGCGAGGATAACACCATCCTGGCCCGCATAGAGACCACTGGCCGTCAGGTTGCGCGTCAGAACCGTTCGCATGGACCGCGCCGCCTGCGTCAACGCCGGCGACAGATCAGCGAGCGTATACTCGCTGTGATCCTTCTTTTTACCTGACTTACTTTTTTTGCCGTCCTTGTGCTTCTTACCCATCGTGATTCCGTTGCTCTTTCCGCCGCTGCATCATCACGTTATGACATTGCCTAGGTTATTGACATAAACAAGGGGCACACCCGCAGATGGCACAGCCTTTGCCACGTTTCGATGACAATGATAGGACGTTGGCACCCGCGGAGAGGGTAAACTGGATCGCCGTGCTGCCACTTGGCGCCCATGAGCAACACGGCCCCCATCTGCCGTTCGACACCGATACGCTGATCGCCGAAGGCATCGTTTCCCATTTGAAGGCCGCCCTACCGGCCGATTTGCCCGTCACTTTCCTACCCGTCGAGCCGGTCGGTTATTCCATCGAACACATGGATGTCGCCGGCACAAAGACACTCGGCTTCCATGAAGCCATCAACCGCTGGCTCGGCATTGCCGAGACCATGCATCATCTCGGCATTCGGAAATTCGTCATGCTGAACGCCCATGGCGGCAACTCACCGCTGATGACCATCATCGCGACCGAGGCGCGCGTCCGCTTCAACATGCTGGCGGTGGCGACCAGCTGGACGCGCTTCGGCGTGCCGGACGGCCTGATCGCGCCGGAGGACAAGGCCATCGACATCCACGGCGGCGACATCGAGACGTCGGTGATGCTGGCGTTTCATCCGGAAAAGGTGGACATGAGCAAGGCCGCTGATTTTCCTTCGCGGCAGTCCGACTACACGCAGCGCTTCAAGCACCTGCGGGCCTATGGGCCGCATGCATTCGGCTGGAAGATGTCGGATCTGAGCGCCGAGGGCGTGGCCGGCAATGCAGGCGCCGCAACGGCGGAAAAGGGCGAGCGGCTGATCGCACATGCGGTAAAGGGGCTGGTGGAGCTTTTGCGGGATGTCGATGCGTTTGATGTAGAGGCGTTGCGATAAAGCCCGGTCGATCCGCCATCCCAAACCTAATGTGATCTTATAACATACAAAAGCCTTTGAACTGCCGCCTTCAACTCCTTATATGGAACCCGATCATTTTCCGCCCCTTTGGGGGAAATCCCATATTTCGAGGCTCCCATGACCGAAACAGCCACGCAAAAGCCCATTCCCGTCACCGTTCTCACCGGCTATCTCGGCGCCGGCAAGACGACGCTGCTGAACCGCATCCTCTCCGAAAACCACGGCAAGAAATACGCCGTCATCGTCAATGAATTCGGCGAGATCGGCATCGACAACGATCTGATCGTCGAGTCGGACGAAGAAATCTACGAGATGAACAATGGCTGCGTCTGCTGCACCGTGCGCGGCGACCTCATCCGTGTCGTCGAGGGCCTGATGCGCCGTCCGGGCCGTTTCGACGGCATCATCGTCGAGACCACCGGCCTTGCCGATCCGGTTCCCGTCGCCCAGACCTTCTTCATGGACGACGACGTCCGCGCCAAGACCGAACTCGATGCCGTCGTCGCGCTCGTCGACGCCAAGCATCTGCCGCTGCGCCTGAAGGATAGCCGCGAGGCCGAAGACCAGATCGCCTTTGCCGACGTCGTCGTCATCAACAAGTCCGATCTGGTGTCTTCGGAAGAGCTGGCGCAGATCGAAGACATCGTCCGCGCCATCAACCCGGCCGCACGCGTCTACAAGACCACCCGTTCCGGCGTCGATCTCGCCCGCGTATTGAACCAGGGCGCCTTCAACCTCGAGCGCGCGCTGGAAAACGATCCGCACTTCCTCGATCACGGCCACGATGATCATGTCTGCGGCCCGGATTGCGGTCATGACCATCACGACCATGATCACCACCATCATGATCATGACCACCACGGTCATCATCACCATGATCACGATCATGGCCATCATCATGCCCCCTCGCCCATCCATGACGTGACGGTGCAGTCAGTGTCGCTGCGCGGTGGCGAGATGAACCCGGACCGCTTCTTCCCGTGGATCCAGAAGGTCACGCAGACCGATGGCCCGAAGATCCTTCGCCTGAAGGGTATCATCGCCTTCAAGGGCGATCCCGAGCGTTATGTCGTTCAGGGCGTGCACATGATCATCGAAGGCGACCACCAGCGCGCTTGGAAAGACGGCGAAAAGCATGAGAGCCGCCTGGTCTTCATCGGCCGCGAACTCGACCGCGAGAAGCTGGAAAAGAGCTTCAAGGCCTGTGAGGCAGCCGCCTGATGCCGACTGTCGCTCCGCTTGATATCGACGGCCACGTTCTGGCCGTCGAGTTTTTAGGGGATACCCCCATCTTTGCCAGCGCCGCCGGCACGATCCATCGGCTGGAAGGTGGGGAAAAGGTGAGCGAAGCCCATCAGGGCATGCTCAGCTGCATCCGCGATCCCCATAGCGACAGCCTGATTTCCGGCGGCGAGGACGGCAAGGTCCTGCGAATCGCAGCCGATGGCGGCGTGACCGTGATTGCCGAAGCACCGCGCAAATGGATCACCCAGCTTGCCGCCGGCCCGCAAGGCGCAGTCGCCTATGCCTACGGAAAAAGCAGCTTTGTGCGGCTTGCCGACGGCTCGACCAAGGAATTCACCGAAGAGCGCACTGTCGAAGGCCTCGCCTTCGCGCCCAAGGGCCTGCGCATTGCCGCCGCCCGCTATAATGGCGTCTCCCTGCATTGGGTCGGCATGAGCGCGCAGCCGATCAATCTGGAATGGAAGGGCGCCCACACCGGCGTCACCTTCTCGCCGGATGGACAGTTCGTCGTCACCACCATGCAGGAAAATGCCCTGCATGGCTGGAAGCTGGACAGCAAGCCGGGTGGCGAAGCACGGCACATGCGTATGACCGGCTATCCCGCCAAGGTGAAGTCGCTGTCCTGGTCCGCCAAGGGCAAGTGGCTCGCCTCGTCCGGCGCCCCGGCGGCGATCGTCTGGCCTTTCCAGAGCAAGGACGGCCCGATGGGCAAGGCGCCGCAGGAGCTCGGCACTCGCGCCAACATCATGGCGACCTCAGTCAAGTTCCACCCGGTCGAAGACATCCTGGCGATCGGCTTCGTTGACGGCATGATCCTGGCGGTGCGTATCGGCGATGCCAAGGAGGCGCTCTTGCGCCGCCCGGGCAAAGGTGCGATCACCTCGATGAGCTGGAGCAAATCCGGCAAGCTGCTCGCCTTTGCCTCCGAGGCCGGCGATTGCGGCGTTGTTGATATTTCCGCCTGACGAGAAAGACAGGACCATGTCCCAGACAGGTACGGCAATTGCCGGACATTCCACTGCCACACCCGGCGGCGTCTGGGACGTGATCCGCCATGAGGCCGTCGATCTCGCCGGCCGCGAACCAACGCTTCGCCCATTGCTGACAACGCAGATCGTCACGACGCAATCGGATGCAGAAAGCCTCACCAATGTCCTGGTCGCTCGGCTCTCCACTGCCGGGATCGAAACCGACGATCTCTTCGCCCTCTTCCAAGATGTGCTGAGGCGCCACCCCGAGATCCTGCCGGCGACAGAGGCCGATCTCGTCGCCGTACGGACCCGCGATCCCGCCTGCACCACCTATCTGCATGCGCTGCTCAATCTCAAGGGCTTCCACGCGCTACAGACACACCGCATCGCCCATGCGCTCTGGACCGAGGGCCGGCCGGAAATCGCCAGCTGGCTATCAAATCTTGCGTCGTTAGTCTTCGGCCCGGACATCCATCCGGCAGCTCAAATCGGTTCGTCCATCATGCTCGACCACGGCTCCGGCATCGTCATCGGCGAGACCGCCGTCATCGAGGATGAAGTCTCGATCCTGCAGAACGTCACCCTCGGCGGCACCGGCAAGGAAACCGGCGACCGGCATCCGAAGATCCGCCATGGTGTGATGATCGGCGCTGGCGCAAAGATCCTCGGCAATATCGAGGTCGGTGCCTTCAGCAAGGTCGCGGCCGGCAGCGTCGTCTTGAAGGCTGTCCCGCAACACTGCACCGTCGCCGGCGTCCCGGCCACGGTCGTCCGCATCCATCCCGCCGATGAGATTCCGGCGGAGACGATGGATCAGAATATCTAGCTTTCAGTCGCGGCAACCCCGTGGCCGACCCTCGTGGTTCGAGGTCCTGCCGCGGTCGCCATCCTCCGGCACCGCCACACCTCACCATGAGGGCGGGTAAGAAACACCCATTTGCCTGGTCACCCGTGACATAAGGTAGCAGATCCACTCGGCTGATCTCACCGGCGCTAATCCTCCTCATTCATCCCAGTAAAATCAACTACTTGGCTACATGCTTCATAGGCGGCACCGGCCCATCCGAGGCACACCTTCACGGAACTGTCACATAGCGTTGATAGCCCGGCATGGTTCCCTCTGTTCCGGCGCGGCGCAACCAAGCGTCGGGGCAATACCCCCACTCGAGAGGATATCACAATGACCCATCTTTCGCGTCGCGCCGCCCTCGCTGCCGGCAGCGCGCTTGCCCTTGTTTCGCTCTGTTCCGCCGCTGGCGCCGCCGACACGGCGCCGGCAGGCAATACCGCCACGCCGATCAAGCATCTGGTCGTCATCTTCCAGGAAAACGTCTCCTTCGACCATTACTTCGCGACCTACCCCAAGGCCGCAAACGTCGCCGGCGAGCCGGAATTCAAGGCGGCCGACAACACCCCGGCCGACATCAATACGCTCACCAATGCCGGCCTTATCGACAACAACCCGAACAAGACCAATACGGCCAACGGCGCCGATGCCGCCGCCCCCTTCCGCCTCGACCGCACCCAGGCGGCCACGCAGTCGCAGAACCATGGCTATACCGCCGAGCAGGCGGCCTACAACAATTTCGCGATGGACCTTTTCCCGGCCAATACCGGCAAGGGCACCAAGGGCGCGGCCGGAGCCTTCGGCACCAAGGGCCAAGTCATGGGATATTATGACGGCAACACCGTCACCGCCATGTGGAATTATGCCCAACACTATGCACTGAACGACAATTCCTTCTCCACCAATTTCGGCCCGTCGACCCCCGGCGCGCTGAACCTGATCTCCGGCCAGACCAATGGCGTCATCCTGCCGCCCGGCTACACACTGGAGAAAGACGGCACCTATTCCAAGGGCCGCATCGTGCCCGACGGCAATGGTGGCTGGACGGCCATCAGCGACTTCGACCCGACCGGCGACGCCTGTTCCGTCGGTCAGACGGCGCTGATGTACGGCAAGAACATCGGCGACATGCTGAACGCACACCAGATCACCTGGGGCTTCTTCGAAGGTGGCTTCGACCTGACCCAAACCAATGCCGACGGCACGACGGGCTGCAAGCGCACCACGACCTCGACCGTCACCCAGGTCAACAGCGCCGACTACATCCCGCATCACCAGCCGTTCCAGTACTACGCCTCGACGGCCAATCCGACGCATGCACGTCCGTCCTCGGTCGCCGCGATCGGCACCACCGACGCCGCCAATCATCAGTATGACGTGACCGACTTCTACGCCGTGCTGAAGAACGGCGGCATGCCGACCGTCAGCTTCCTGAAGGCGCCCGCCTATCAGGACGGCCATGCCGGCTATTCCGATCCGCTCGACGAACAGGAATTCGTGACCCAGGTCGTCAACACGGTCCAGAATTCGCCGGACTGGAAGGACACCGCCATCATCATCCTCTACGACGATTCCGATGGCTGGTATGACCATGCCCACGCCGTCGTCAATCCGTCGAAGCTCGGCATCAAGGGCTACGACGTACTCTCAGGCGACAACTGCTCCACCGGCACGCCGCTGCCGGGCCTCAACGGCCAGCCGGCCCAGGGCCGCTGCGGCTACGGCACGCGCCAGCCGCTGCTGGTCATCTCGCCCTACGCCAAGACCAACTTCGTCGACCATACGCTGACCGATCAGACCTCTGTCATGCGCTTCATCGAGGATAACTGGATGGGTGGCGCGCGCCTCGGCGGCGGCTCGTTCGATGCCATCTCCGGCTCGCTGAACGCCATGTTCGACTGGTCGAAGGGCGATACGCCAAAGCTGATCCTCGACACGAAGACCGGCAACAGCGCATCCTAAGCGGAAGAAGGGAGACGGCGATGTCTCTGAAATCCAATCACCGTCTCCTGCCGCTCATCGCACTCGCGGGCGTCTCGCTCGCGGGGGCGAGCATCGGCATGGCGAACCAGCCTGCCCCCGATGCCTCCTCGACCACGAATACCTATCAGGATACGGCACTACTGAGCGCCGTTGCCCAACTCGGCAAGAAGCTGTTCTACGATCCCTCGCTGTCCGGCAACGGCCAGATGTCCTGTTCCACCTGCCACGATCCGAACAATCACTATGCACCGGCCAATGGCCTTTCCGTGCAGCTTGGCGGCCCGCATCTCGACCAGCCGGGCATCCGCACCGTGCCGAGCCTCGCCTACAAGATGTCGACCCCTTCCTTCTCGATCGGAGAGGAAAGTGCCGCCGACGAGGCGGCGGAAGCTGCCCCCATGACCGAGGCGTCCGGCGTGGCGCTCGCCAATACCCCGGCGGTCGTCGCCGGGCCACTGACCGCGCAAGCCGTCGTCAAGGCCGATGCAGCCGCCGCAAACCTCGTGCCGCAAGGCGGCATGTTCTGGGATGGACGCGTCGATTCGCTGGAAGAGCAGGCCTTGCAGCCGATGATCTCGCCCTTCGAAATGGCCAATGCCGACGTCGCCACCGTCTATGCCAAGCTGAAGCTGGGTTACAGCAAGGATATTGCCGCTCTCTTCGGACAGAATGTCCTCAGCGATCAGAACATGGCGATCTCAGAAGTCGGTTTTGCGCTTGCCCGGTATCAGATCGAGGAACCGTCCTTCCATCCCTATTCGAGCAAATACGACTATTATCTGCGCGGCAAGGCGGTGCTCACCGATGCGGAAGCGCGGGGACTGAAGCTGTTCGACGACGCCAACAAGGGCAATTGCGCCTCCTGCCACCTCGACAAGATGATCGGCGACGGGCAGATGCCGAACTTCACCGATTTCGAATTCGAAGCGCTGGGCGCACCGCGCAATCCGGACATTCCGGCCAATGCCGATCCGCATTATTACGATACCGGCATCTGCGGCCCGCTGCGTAGCGACACCTATTCCGCCCAGCCGCAGAATTGCGGGCTGTTCAAGACGCCGACGCTGCGCAACGTCGCCAGCCGCCGCGTCTTCTTCCACAATGGCGTCTATCGCTCGCTGGAGGATGTCACCCGCTTTTACGTTAAGCGCGACACCAATCCAGAGGAGATCTATCCGAAGGATGCCAGCGGGCGTGTGCGGAAATTCAACGATTTGCCACAGCAATATCAGGCCAACATCGATGTCATCGACGCGCCGATGAATCGCAAGCTTGGTGATACCCCAGCGCTAAACGATGCCGAGATCGCAGACGTCGTGGCGTTTCTGAAGACGCTGACGGATGGATATGATCCGGCAAAGGATGAAGTGAAGGCGGCGAAGTGAGGTCAAGCCCTCGCCCCATCGGGGCGAAGGCAGATCAGCCTCAAGCTGCCTTTGCGACCGGCGGCTGGGCCAGTTTGCGGCCGCTGGCAATGATCATGCCGGCTGCGCCGGCGAGCCAGCCTTCCTTCAGCTCAAGCGCCAGGAAACGGTCGCGCTGGAACGGTCCCGGCATGACGAGATGGCGGGCCTTTTCGGCGAAGAAGCCGAAACGCTCGTAGTAGGGCGCATCACCGACGAGCAGGATGGCGCCATGGCCACGCTTCTTGGCTTCCAGAATGGCGGCGCGCATCAGCGCCGAGCCGATGCCTTTACCTTCATGGGCAGCATCGACAGCCAGCGGGCCGAGGAGCAATGCTTCGACCGGACGGGTTTCGCGATCGACGCCGGCTTCGACGTTCCACAGACGAACCGTACCGATGACATGTCCGGTGCGGTCGCGGGCGACCAGCGCCAGACCCTCGGCCGGAACGCGGCCACGGCGGATCTTTTCCGACGACTTCTTGCGGCGGTCAGCGCCCATGGCCTGATCGAGCAGATTTTCGCGAGCGACAACATCGCCTGCATTTTCCAGGTCGAGCGTGAAGGTGGACGGCGCAAAGAATGCGCGGACAGAATCAAGAACAGCGGCCATCTCGGCCTCCCGTGCCCAATACCGTTATCAGCGGCGGTGACAGATGATTGTGAGGGTGCCGCCCCGGCTGGCTACGGGGGCGGCTTTGTCGGACCTCAGCCTGAGCTGAGATTTTTCTTTGGGCATGATCTTATCCGAAAACCGCTTCGCACTTTTCGGGATGCATGCCTTAGATGATGTAGGACTTCAGCGGGTCGAACCCGTTAAAGGCCACAGCCGAATAAGTCGTCGTATAGGCGCCGGTGCCTTCGATCAGGACCTCGTCGCCAATGGTAAGCGTCACCGGCAGCGGATAGAGGTTCTTTTCATACAGCACGTCAGCCGAATCGCAGGTCGGGCCGGCGATGATGCAGGGTTCCATCTCGTCGCCGTCACGCTCGGTGCGGATCGGGTAACGGATCGCCTCGTCCATGGTCTCTGCGAGACCGCCGAACTTGCCGATGTCGAGGAAGACCCAGCGAGCATCGTCATTGTCCGACTTCTTGGAAATCAGGACGACTTCAGCCTTGATCACGCCGGCATTGCCGACCATGCCGCGGCCCGGCTCGATGATCGTGTGCGGGATCTGGTTGCCGAAATGGGCGCGCAGAGACGCAAAGATCGCCTTGCCATAGGCTTCAGCGGACGGAACGTCGCGCAGGTACTTGGTCGGGAAACCGCCACCCATGTTGACCATCTGCAGGTGAATGCCCTGCTTGGCCAGCGAGACGAAGACGCGCTTGGCATCGGCAAGCGCAGCATCCCAGGCGTCAACCTTGGTCATCTGCGAGCCGACGTGGAAAGACACGCCGTAGGATTCCAGACCCAACTGATGGGCGTAAACGAGCACGTCGACAGCCATCTGCGGGACGCAGCCGAACTTGCGCGACAGCGGCCATTCGGCACCTTCGCCATCCGTCAGCACGCGGCAGAACACGCGAGCGCCGGGAGCGGCACGGGAAATCTTCTCAACTTCCTCGTGGCTATCGACGGCGAAGAGGCTGATGCCGAGTGCATGCGCACGGGCGACATCGCGCTCCTTCTTGATCGTGTTGCCGAAGGAGATGCGGGCAGGCGTCGCACCGGCGTCGAGCGCCATTTCGATTTCAGCAACGGACGCGCAATCGAAGTTGGAGCCGAGGCTTGCGAGCAAGCGCAGCACTTCCGGAGCCGGGTTGGCCTTGACGGCATAATAGATGGCGCTGTCCGGCATGGCGTGACGGAAGGCACGGAAATTGTCGCGGACGACGTCGAGGTCAACCACAAGGCAGGGACCGTCAGGACGTCGGGTAGCGAGAAAGTCGCGGATACGTTGCGTGGTCATGTCAATTCCCTTCTCAATTCCAATAGCTCCGGGAAAGACCCAGAGGACAAAGGGCGACGCTCATTCGCTAGGTACCAGCCGGTGGAGACCCCGGAACCGTGCAAACGCGCGAAGCGCAGATGATGAACCAGTGCCACGAAAGCAGCGCTAATTCGGCTTTGTCTGCCATGGATTGGAGGGAATATCCCAACCGCACTTCCGGCAATGAAGGTGTGCCTCTTCAGTAACCCCGGCTGATGGAAAGCCGGGAGAGAACAAAAAGGCCCGCACCGTCGTTGCTTCAGATGTCCTCGCATTTTTCGGTTGGCCGAAATAGCGACTGGAGGGGTTAGTTCCAGGTACCTTACCGATTTTCTCACCACATCGAGGATCGGCGGACACCCACGGGCACGTGCGACTTTGGGCTGAGGGGGAGATAAGAATATTCGCCGTCATAATCAAGATTTTTTTTCATTGGCGACCCAAAAAAATAATTGAACAAAATCGCCCAATTTGTTCAACATTCCGAAACAGCTTCGGGAACAGCCATGGACACCTTGACACGCATACGGGCCTTCATCGATGTCGTCGAGGCCGAAGGCTTTTCCGCCGCGGCGCG
>DASVPC010000031.1:0-13964 GCA_036383055.1 Rhizobium sp.
CTACGACACCACGCCTTTCGTCGAGGTTTCCATCGAGAAGGTCGTGCACACGCTGCTCGAGGCGATCGTTCTCGTCTTCATCGTCATGTTCCTGTTCCTGCAGAACATCCGCTACACCATCATTCCGACGCTCGTCGTCCCTGTAGCACTTCTCGGCGCGTGCGCGGTGATGTATGCCGCCGGCTTTTCGATCAACGTGCTCACCATGTTTGCCATGGTGCTGGCGATCGGCATTCTCGTCGATGACGCCATCGTCGTGGTCGAGAATGTCGAGCGCATCATGGCCGAGGAAAAATTGTCGCCGAAGGAAGCGACAAAGAAGGCGATGTCGCAGATCACCGGGGCGATCATCGGCATTACCCTCGTCCTGACGGCGGTCTTCATTCCGATGGCATTTTTTCCCGGCGCCGTCGGGGTCATCTACCAGCAGTTCAGCCTGACGATGGTCGTTTCCATCCTGTTCTCGGGCCTGCTGGCGCTGACCTTCACGCCGGCGCTCTGCGCGTCCTTCCTGAAGCCGGTCTCGCATGGCCACGAACGCAGGACCTTCTTTTTCCGCTCGTTCAATCGCGGCTTCGACAGCCTGACGCGGCGATATTCGGTCGGTGTCGGGGCAACGGTCAGGCGTGCCGGCCGCTTCATGCTCATCTATCTCGCCCTGCTCGGCGGCCTCGGCTGGGCTTATCTGCAATTGCCGAACTCGTTTCTGCCGAACGAGGACCAGGGCTACCTGATCGCCGAACTGCAGGCGCCTGCCGAAGCAAGCACCGACAGGACACGCGAGGCGATCAGACAGATGGAAAGCATTCTCATGGAGGAAAACGCCATCAGGAACGTCGTCGCCGTCTCTGGCTTTTCCTATTCCGGTTCCGGGCAAAATGCCGGTCTTGCCTTCATCACGCTGAAGGATTGGAGCGAGCGCGGCCCGAGTGACTCTGCCGCCGCGATCGCCGCGCGGGTGAATGCGAAATTTGCCGCGATCCGTGATGCCTCGGTGCGAGCGCTTTCGCCGCCGCCGATCCAGGGGCTCGGCACCTCGAACGGATTTGCCTATCGCCTTCAGGATCGAGCCGGCGTCGGGCAGAGGGCGCTTGCCGCCGCCTCGGCGCAGTTGCTGGAGGCGGCCAGGGCAAGTCCTGTTCTCGCTGGCGTGCGTGTCGAGGGGCTGCCAGACGCGGCGCAGATTAACCTGATGATCGACCGGGAAAAGGCAAACGCCTTCGGCGTCGGCTTCAGCGACATCAACGCGACGCTGTCGGCGAATTTCGGCTCATCCTATATCAATGATTATCCGAATGCCGGCCGCATGCAGCGCGTGACCGTGCAGGCGGATGCCGTGCAGCGCATGCAGACCCAGGATCTGCTGAGGCTGAACGTCAGGAACAGTCACGGCAGCATGGTTCCTCTGTCCGCCTTCGCATCGATCGACTGGGTTCGCGGCCCGTCGCAGGTCGTCGGGTACAATGGCTATCCCTCGATCCGCATCGGCGGGCAGGCGGCGGCCGGATATTCCTCGGGAGACGCCATCGCCGAAATGCAGCGGCTGTCGCAGCAGCTGCCGGCGGGCTTCGGCTTCGAATGGACCGGGCAATCCTTCCAGGAAATCCAGTCGGGATCGCAGGCGCCTTTCCTGATCGGCCTCAGCATTCTCTTCGTCTTCCTGCTGCTGGCGGCCCTCTACGAAAGCTGGTCCATTCCTCTGTCGGTCATGCTCGTTGTGCCGCTCGGCGTGCTCGGCTCGGTCCTGGCGGTGATGCTGCGTGGGCTTCCGAACGATATTTATTTCCTTGTCGGTCTTATCGCCATCATCGGTCTTTCGGCCAAGAACGCCATCCTCATCGTCGAATTCGCGAGAGAACTCGTCGCCGAGGGACGCTCGGTGCGGGAGGCTGCAATCGAGGCTGCTCGGATGAGGTTCCGGCCGATCCTGATGACCTCGCTCGCCTTCACATTGGGTGTCGTGCCGCTGGCGATCGCAACGGGCGCAAGTGCGGCGAGCCAGAATGCCATTGGCACCGGAGTGCTCGGCGGCATGATTTCCGCAACCCTGCTCGCCATCTTCTTCGTGCCGGTGTTCTTCACCTTCGTCGTCGGCTTCCTCCGCAAGCCGGAGAAGAGCCCACTTGCGCGCGAGCCGGAGCTTACCGACGTGGCGACCTCCGGCATTCATGAGGCTTGATATCGCTGCTTGCCGCGCGGGTCGCAACCGGGCGGTCATTGTGAAACTTTGATACACTTTTTTCGATGCGAACGGGCCTGAGCTTTTGTAAAGTGGCTCAACATGGTGGAAACTGTATATGCAAAAAGCTGCGCATATCGCTGTTGTCGATGACCACGCGGACATAAGGGACCTTGTCGGCCAGTATCTTGAGCAGCAGGGCTACAGGGTGAGCGTGGCCGACAGCGGCGCGGCACTCCGGCGGATTCTTGAGCGCAGTTCGGTCGACCTCGTCGTTCTCGACGTCATGATGCCGGGCGAGGATGGCCTTTCCGTCTGCCGTCACCTGCGGGCGACGATGGATGTTCCGATCATATTCCTCACGGCCATGACCGAGGACACCGACCGCATCATCGGCCTCGAACTCGGTGCTGACGATTATCTCATAAAGCCGTTCAATCCACGCGAACTGCTGGCGAGGATCAGGGCCGTCCTGCGCCGGGCAAACAGCGTGCCGCAGCAGCAGCGGGAAACCCTGAAAAAGGCAAAGGTCGTCCGCGTCGGGCACTGGCGTGTCAACATGGGCCGGCAGGAGCTTTCCGGAGACGACGGCGTCGGTATTCCGCTGAGCACGGCGGAGTTCAGGCTTTTGAGAGTGTTCCTCGAACGTCCCGGCCTAGTTCTCAGCCGCGAACAGCTTCTCGACCTGACCGTCGGGAAGACCGCCGATATTTTCGACAGAAGCATCGACAATCAGGTGAGCCGGCTGCGCAAGAAGATCGAGCCGGACCCGAAAAACCCGTCGGTTATCAAGACGCATTGGGGCGGCGGTTACAGCCTGTCGGTGGATGTGGGGTTCGAATGATCTACTGGTGGAGGAGAAGCCTTGCCGCGCAGTTCATAGGGTTCACCCTGCTTGCGCTCGTGGTCTCGCAGGCCCTGACGTTCGTGATCTCCTGGGATGAGCGAACCAAGGCGCTGCATGCGGCGATGAAAAGCGAGTTTTTCAGCCGGTGCGCCTCGGTCACGCGGCTGATGGAATCCGTGCCCGAGCCGCTGCGCAACCAGGCTCTTTTTGCCAGCGAGACCAGCTATTCCCGCTTCTGGCTCTCCTCGGAGGAGCCGACCGATGCCAATGCATGGCGAACACGCGCGGCAACGGAACTGACCCGTCCGATCGAAAACTTCATCGATCTCACCGGAAAATATGGTGTTCGTTCGAATCCCAAAGCCAGCAGCCTGATGTCCAAAGAGGTGATCGCGGCTGATGCGTCCATCCGATGGACCACGCCGCCGCCGGTTCTGTGGACCTCGCCGCAGCCTGCCAAGTTCGTCTATTTCGGCGATCATAACGGATATGGGCTGGCGATCAAACTTGGAGATGGCGTTTGGTTGAACACGGCTTTCTACAAGCCCGACATCGACCAGTGGTGGAGTTTGAAATCACTCACTTCGCTGATGATAACCGCGCTCATCCTGTCGCTGATCGGGGTGTTCATCGCCAGTCGTATCGCCCGTCCACTCAGACGTCTAGCGCTCTCGGCGGAAGCCCTGGGCAGGGGTGAAAACCTCCCGCCTCTGCCTGAAAACGGTCCCGACGATATCAGGCGCACCGCCGAGGCATTCAATAGGATGCAGGAGCGTCTTCATCGCTTTGTCGATGATCGCACCCGGATGCTGGCGGCGATCGGCCACGATCTCAGGACGCCGCTGACCTCGCTGCGGCTCAGGACCGAATTCGTCAAGGACGTCGACATCCAGCAGAAGATGCTGTCGACGATCGACGAGCTGCAAAGCATGACGGAGGCTGCCATTTCCTTTGCGCGGGGAGAGTCCACGGCGGAGGAAACGCGCGCTATCGAACTGGAGGCGCTGGTCGGCAGTATCTGCGACGACCTCGCCGATCTCGGCCTG
The DNA here is from genome assembly GCA_036383055.1 of Rhizobium sp. Classification (GTDB taxonomy): domain Bacteria; phylum Pseudomonadota; class Alphaproteobacteria; order Rhizobiales; family Rhizobiaceae; genus Rhizobium. The sequence continues at coordinate 4,073 of DASVPC010000031.1, forward strand.
CCGGTGGAATATATCGAGGGGCCGAAGACGACCTACCGGTGCCGGCCGGACGGGCTGCGCCGCGCGGTGCGCAACCTCACCGAAAATGCGGCGCGCTACGGCGGCTATGCGAAGGTCTATATCCTCCACTCAGCCACCACCATCGACATCGTCGTGGAAGACAACGGTCCGGGCATTCCCGAAAGCATGATGGAGAAGGTGTTCGCGCCCTTCTTCCGCCTGGAGGCCTCCCGAAGCAGGGACACCGGCGGCGTTGGGCTGGGCCTGTCGATCGCCCGCGCCATTGCAAGGCAGCATGGCGGGGATATTCAGCTCACTCCCAACGCCCCTGGCCTCAAGGCTGTCATTTCCCTGCCGCAGGAAGGCCAGGTGCAAACACCTGCAAAGGTGAGCCGGCGAAAGAGGCGGTCGGGACCGTTCAAACTCGCCAGTCAGGAAGGATAGGCGCAAGCGCGCAGGTGCTTCTTGAGAGACGGCTCGCTTTGACGGGGTGGAACTGCCGGTATCTGATCATTGATCGGCGGCATGGATGCGGGTTGCAGTGATCCATTCCAGAGTTCGCGCTTCGGGATCGGCGTTCAGCGTGATGTCGGTGACGACGGCAGCGCTGTCGGCGCCGTTCTGGAACACGCCCGCGATGCGATCCAGATTCAGGCCGCCGATGGCGACGAGCGGCAGCGTTCCGATCCGGTCTTTCCATGTGCGCAGACGGTCGAGGCCCTGTGGCGCCCACGGCATTTTCTTGAGGATGGTCGGGTAGACCGGGCCGAGCGCGATATAGTCCGGGCTGGCGGCAAGGGCTGTCGCCAGTTCGGCTTCGTCATGGGTGGATAGTCCGAGCTTCAGGCCCGCCGCGCGGATGGCAGTGAGATCGGCGGCGGCCAAATCCTCCTGTCCGAGATGGATGAAGTCGCATCCTTCTTCGATGGCAAGCTGCCAGTGGTCATTGATGATGAGCTGGCATTGATGCGCCGCGCAGGTCGCCTTTGCGCGTCGGATTTCGGCGCGTATCTCCGATGGTGTAAGATCCTTGATACGAAGCTGCACCAGCCTGACGCCGAGTGGCACCAGCCGGGCAATCCAGTCGGCGCTGTCGACGATGAGGTAGAAGGGGTCGAGCTTCATGCGAACACCGCCTTTCCGATCACCGGCGTCGATGGCACCGCCATGTCGCGCGGCTCCAGCATGCCGGCCCCGAACGCCTGCCTGCCCGCATCGATCGCCTTGGCGAAGGCGCCGGCCATGGGGGCCGGGTTGCGGGCACCGGCCACAGCGGTGTTCAAGAGCACCGCATCAAAACCGAGCTCCATGACCGTCGTCGCATGCGACGGCCGGCCGATACCGGCGTCGACGATCAGTGGAATATCGGGAAAATGCGCTCGCATGGCCCGAAGGGCGGACAGATTGAGTGGCCCGGCGGCGGAGCCGATCGGCGCACACCAGGGCATCAGGACCTTGCAGCCCGCCTCTAGTAACCTCTCGGCCACCACCAGATCATCGGTCGTGTAGGGAAAGACCTCGAACCCTTCGCTGGAAAGAATGCGTGCGGCTTCCACGAGCCCGAAGACATCCGGTTGCAGCGTGTCATGATTGCCGATGACTTCGAGCTTGATCCAGTTGGTCTGGAACACCTCGCGCGCCATCTTGGCCGTCAGCACCGCTTCGGAAACCCCATGGCAACCGGCGGTATTCGGAAGCACGCGGACGCCGAGCGCGCGGATCATCTCGAAGAACGCGCCGCCATTGCGCCCGCCAGCGGTCTCGCGGCGCAGTGATACCGTCACGATCTCGGTTGCCGATTGTTTGACGGCCTCGGCGAGAATGGCGGGAGAGGGATAGCGGGCGGTGCCCAGCAAAAGGCGCGACGCTACTTCGGTTCCATAAAGGGTCAGCATAGGTCAGCCTCCTTGCATCGGGGTCAGGATTTCAATCCTGTCATTGTCGTTGATGGCGTGGTCGGCGCGGTCCTCACGATGAACGAGTTCGCCATTGACGGCGGTCGCAAGCCAATCGCCCTCATAGTCCAGCGTGACCAGCAGCTCGGAAAGCGTCGCGACAGCGATGGTCTGGGGTTCGCCATTGACGATCAGTCTCATGGGACATGCGCTCCTATAGGATTTTGGGAAAAGACAAGATCGGCGGCTTCCGCAGCCATGGCCGGTGCCAGTAAAAACCCGTGGCGATAAAGGCCATTGAGGATGACTGCGTCTCCCTCACGCCTGACGCGCGGAAAATTGTCGGGGAAGGCCGGGCGGATGCCGACACCGGTTTCGACCACGGTGGCATCCGCGAAAGCCGGGTGCAGCGCATAGGCGGCGTTCAGCAATTCCATCAGCGATCGCGCCGCGATCGGGCCGTTAAATTCGGTCTCGATCATCGTCGCGCCGACCATGAAAAGGCCGCCACCACGCGGGACGATATAGACGGGAATGCGCGGATGCAGCAGGCGAACGGGCCGGGCGAGCTCGACCTCATCGGTCTGAAGGTAGAGCATTTCGCCACGCACACCGCGCAAGTCGCGGGTCTGTCCGATGCGCGCGCCGCCGGTGCAGTCGACGATGTCGTTGAATCTCTTTTCGCTCGCCGTCTCGCTAACGAAGGCGACGCCTTGCCGGGCAAGCTTTTCCTGTAGCGCGCTCAACACCCGTCGCGGATCGAGATGGGCCTCGCGGGGAAAGAACAGGCCCTGCCGGAAGCGCGCGGCAAGCTCCGGTTCCAGCGCGACTATGGCTTCTTCTTCCAGCCATTCATAACCCGTCGTGCGGTCGGCGAAGCGCTTCAGCTCACCATGATCGCGCGCCGGTGCCACCACCAGCGTCCCGTTGCGCACGACCTCCCCCGGCAGGATCGCGTCCCAGCGGTCGGCAGCCTCGATGCCGCGCGTGAGCACGGCCTCCTCGGCGCTCTCACGCTCGCACCAGGGCGCCAGCATGCCGCCCGCAAGCCAGGATGCGGAATGACCGAATCCTGGGCGCGGGTCGAAGACCGTGACGTCGCCACCACGGATATGGAGCTCATGCGCGACGGTGAGGCCGGCGACGCCGGCCCCTTTGACAAGGATACGCATCTCAGCCGGCCGAGGGCTCGACGGCGTCGACCGCCATATAGAGATCGCCACCCTCGCGGTACTTTGCCGCCATCGCCTCCAGACCCTCCTTCTGCGCCTCGGCGCGGATGTCGTGGGATATCCGCATCGAGCAGAATTTCGGGCCGCACATGGAGCAGAAATGCGCGACCTTGTGCGCCTCCTTCGGTAGCGTCTCGTCGTGGAAGCTGCGGGCGGTTTCCGGGTCCAGTGAGAGGTTGAACTGGTCCTCCCAGCGGAATTCGAAGCGGGCTCGCGACAGTGCGTCGTCGCGCAGTTGCGCCGCCGGATGCCCTTTGGCGAGATCGGCGGCGTGGGCGGCGATCTTGTAGGTGATGACGCCGGTCTTGACGTCGTTGCGATCCGGAAGACCCAGATGTTCCTTCGGGGTGACGTAGCAGAGCATGGCCGTGCCGAACCAGCCGATCATCGCAGCACCGATCCCCGAGGTGATGTGGTCGTAGCCGGGTGCGATATCCGTGGTCAGCGGCCCGAGCGTATAGAAGGGCGCCTCGCCGCAGACTTTGAGCTGCTTGTCCATGTTTTCTTTGATCTTGTGCATCGGCACATGACCGGGACCTTCGATCATCACCTGGCAATCCTTGGCCCAGGCGATCTTGGTCAGTTCGCCCAGCGTTTCCAGCTCCGCGAACTGGGCAGCGTCATTGGCGTCGGCGATCGAGCCGGGACGCAGGCCGTCGCCGAGCGAGAAGGAGACGTCATAGGCGCGGCAGATGTCGCAGATCTCTTCGAAATGCTCATAGAGGAAGCTTTCGCGATGATGATGGAGACACCACTTCGCCATGATTGAGCCGCCGCGCGAAACAATGCCGGTGACGCGGTTGACGGTGAGCGGGATGTAATGCAGCCGCACACCGGCATGGATGGTGAAATAGTCGACGCCCTGTTCGGCCTGCTCGATCAGCGTATCGCGATAGACCTCCCAGGTCAGGTTTTCGGCAATGCCCTCGACCTTCTCCAGTGCCTGATAGAGCGGAACTGTGCCGATCGGCAGCGGCGAATTACGGATGATCCATTCGCGGATGTTGTGGATGTTGCGGCCGGTGGAGAGATCCATGACGGTATCGGCGCCCCAGCGCGCCGCCCAGACCATTTTCTCGACCTCTTCCGCCATCGACGAGGTGACGGCCGAGTTGCCGATATTGGCATTGATCTTCACCAGAAAATTCCGGCCGATGATCATCGGCTCCGCTTCCGGGTGGTTGATGTTGGCGGGGATGATCGCACGTCCAGCCGCCACTTCCTGCCGGACGAACTCGGCCGTGACGTGGTCGGGAATATGGGCGCCGAAGCTTTCGCCGTCGCGGACCAAGGCTTCCGCCTGCGCCTTTCGGCCGAGATTTTCGCGGATGGCGATGAATTCCATCTCGGGCGTGACGATGCCGGCGCGCGCATAGGCGAGCTGGGTGACGGCCTTGCTATCCTTTGCCCGCAGCGGCTGGCGCAGCGTGGGAAATTCGGGCGTCAGTCTTTCGCCGCTGGCAAAACCATTGTCTTCGGGGCGGACATGGCGGCCCTGATAGGCTTCGACGTCGCCACGGGCGAGCACCCAATCACGACGCAGATCGGCAAGGCCTTGCTCGATACGGATATCGGCACCCTCGATCGTATAGGGGCCGGAGGAATCGTAGACGATGACCGGCGGCTCACCCGCTGTCGGGTGGAGGCTGATTTCGCGCATCGGCACGCGGATATCGGGGTGGATGTCTCCCGGAATGTAGATCTTCCGGGATGCCGGCAAGGGGCCGGTGGTGACGGTTGGGGTTACATTCTTTGCGGCGATATTCATGGTTTGAGGCTCCAAGTTGCGATTGGAGACCCAGTCCTCAGCCGGAATGATGAAAAGACGCCGGCTCGAGGATTCCACGCGTGAATCCATAAGCCTTTCGAGCGCTTGCACCGTCCCTACGCCAGTATGAACTGGATCAGGTTCAACGGGTCACTGCGCCACAATCGGCTAAGCCGTATTGTCCAGCAGTATCTCAGCCCCTTGCCGGGACCCCCCTGGTGAATGTCTTAAAGGCTATGCTCTCCATTCGGGTGATGTCAACTCCGCAGGTGAGGTGATGACAGCGACGCTTGGCCGCGAGGCGGCTCGGCCGAGCGACATGGCTATGTTTTCGGCGCGCTCGTGGTTTCGCGGGTCACGAGTTCGAAGCCGACATTCAGGCGGTTCTCCATCGGTTGTCTGGCGGTGCCGTCCGGCTCCAGGATCGAAAGCAGCAACTCCCCGGTCTTACGGCCAATCATTGCGGCATCGACGCGGATGGTCGACAGTGCCGGTACGCACTGGTGGGCAATGTCGAAATCGCCGAAGCCGAGAATGGAAAGGTCGTCTGGCACGGCGATCTTGCGGCGATGACATTCCATCAGCGCGCCGACCGCGGAAATGTCGGAAACCGCAAAGACGGCCTGAATGTCGGGTGCTCGCTGGAGAAGCGTGCTGAGCGCCGCCGCCCCATGGTCGTAGGATGAGGGCGCGGCATTCTGGCGAACGATGAAATCGTCGGAAAGATCTGCCTCCCGAAGGGCGGTGGCAAATCCCTGCAGACGGCTTTCGCCGCGAAAATCCGTGGCATCCGCGGTGACTGCCGATCCGATGGCGCCGATACGCCGATGGCCGAGCGAGATGAGATGCCGGGCGGCCAGGCGCCCGACCTCATAGTTGGAAAAGCCGACCGCATGGTCGACCGGGTGTTCCGACACGTCCCAGATTTCGACGATCGGAATACCCGCCCGCAGCAGCATCTCGTTGGTCGCCTTGGTGTGGACCGCGCTGGCGATGACGATCGCATCCGGACGTCGCGCCAGCATCGCGCGAACGATACGTTCCTCCTCCGTCAGGCTGTACATGGTGTAGCCGATCAGAAGCTGGTAGTCGGCGGCGCGGAGCGCACCCGCGAGGCCCTGCGCGGTGTCGGCGAAATTGGCGTTGGTCAGCGTCGGCAAGATCGCGGTGATGAAGTTGGTCCGGCGTGAGGAAAGCGAGCTGGCGGTCCGGTCCGGCACATAGCCGAGCTGCTCGATCGCCGTCATCACGCGGTTGCGCGTCGGTTCGGCGACGAGGGCCGGGTCGGTCAGCACGCGCGACACGGTCATCTTCGAAACGCCGGCGAGCCGCGAGACGTCGCTCATGGTCGCCTTGCGGGAAAAATCTGAAGGATGCGCCACGGTTTCCCCTGTTTTTGTTCACGCAATCCGCTGGTAGACGAGATGGTAGAACCGGCCATCGCACATGCTCATCATCTCGTCGGTGATGGCGCGGCCCTCCAGGCGAACGGGCGAGGCGAGCGCCTCTTCCACGGCTTCCATCGACGGATAGTCGATTTCCTGGACCATGATGATCGGCGCGGCTCCGGGGTCGCTGCGCCCGGTTCGCATCACACGCACGGCCTGAGCATTCGGCATGCGCTTCCACACGGGTAGCAGCTTTTCCTCGACGATGCGAAAGAATTCCTCTTCGCGGCCGGCATGGATTGCGCCCTCGAAAATCGCGGACCGTGTGAACATGAATTTTCCTCCCTTGAGTGTATGTCAAAACTGCGATGTCTTATCTGGCTTGCAATGATACCGGTAACATGTTCTATTGCAACCACCAACCGAAATGGTATGAGCCGGATCGGAAGCAGCGGAGGAATGCAGGGATTATCACTCTAAATTCCACAGGAGTGGTGTAATCGGTTCAAGGCTTGCTGGTCTTGGCGGGGTGGTTTTTCCATTCATTTTCCTATGTTACCGCAAACATAGGTGCCGCGAACAGGTTAGTAGTTTCCACCGCGAAGGCCCCGGGGAGTGGGCAGCGGTGGAGTGTGACAAAGCACCAGATGGAGGAGTATCATGAACATTTCGAAATCCCTGCGTGGGATCATGACGGCAGTCGGCATTGTGGCCACGGGGCTGCTCGCGACGACACAGGCGCATGCGACGACGCTGAACGACATCATCTCGCGCGGCAAGGTGCGTATCGGCGTTCTCACCGGTGCTCCGCCGATGGGCATGGTCGATGAAAAGGGCAATCCGGCCGGCTATGACGTCGACGTCGCCAATCTAATCGCCGGCTATCTCTCGCTGCCGGTGGAGCTCGTTCCGCTGACGCCGCCGTCGCGCATTCCGGCCTTGCAGACCGGCAAGGTGGACTTCCTCATCGCAACGCTGGCGCCGACCGGCGAGCGGGCGAAGACGGTAATGTTCACCCAGCCCTATAGCGCCTTCAACATGGACATCATTTCGGGTCCCGACCAGAAGTTTACTAAGCTGTCCGATCTCGAAGGCAAGCGCGTGGCGGTGAACCGCGGTTCGTCGCAGGAAACGGCACTGCGCAAGGCGGCGGTACCTGGTCTCGAGATCGTTGTTTATGAGGACGATTCTACCAGCGCGCAGGCGTTGATCGCCGGCCAGACCGACGCGGCGGCTGTGCCGTCCACGGTTGGCGAGGCGATCATCAAGCAGCGCCCGGATGCGGGTCTGCAGGTCGGCTTCACCTTCTTCCAGCAGGGCAACTCCATGGCGACGAAGATCGATGATTTCGAACTGCGCCAGTGGCTGAATACCTCAATCTATCTCATGAAGGTTTCCGGTGATCTCGACAAGATCTCGATGAAGTGGACCGGCCGGCCGATGGCGCAGCTTCCGTCCTTCTGATTGGGTTTGTGTCCGTGCCCGCCGGCGGACCATTCGCCGGCGGGCCGCGAAACCTCAACGGAGGTCCTTTCCATGTCCTATACGTTTCAATTCAGCGCGCTCGCGCAATATCAGAGCGAGTTCCTGAACGGTCTCCTGTTGACCATCAGGCTTTCGGTTCTGTCGATCATCCTCGGCTCAGCCTTCGGCATCGTGCTTGCCTCGCTGCGCTCCGTCCGGGGCAGGTGGGTGCGGTTTCTGGTCGACGCCTATGTCGAAGTCATCCGCAATACGCCCTTTCTGGTCCAGCTCTTCATCGTCTATTTCGGCCTGCCTGGCATCGGGCTCAGGGTCGGCGCCGATACCGCGGCGCTGATCGGCATGACCATCAACCTCGCCGCCTATTCGACGGAAATCATCCGGGCTGGTATCGAGGCGGTGCACAAGTCTCAGATCGAGGCCGGCGAGGCGCTCGGTTTCACGCGGTTCCAGATCTATCGCCATGTCATCATCGTGCCGGCCGTCGCCAAGGTCTATCCGGCGCTGTGCAGCCAGTTCGTGCTGATGATGCTGGCATCGAGCATCTGCTCGGCGATCTCGACCCATGAACTGGCCGCCTCCGCCGCCTTCGTGGAATCGCAGACCTACCGGTCCTTCGAGGTCTATATCGTCGTCACGCTGATGTATCTGGCGCTGGCGCTGGTGCTGCGCGCCGGTCTCGCGCTCGTTGGAATGTGGCTCTTCGGCCGCCGCGTCGCGCGTCGCACGATCACGGCCCTGCCGGAGGTACAGGCATGACACTCAGAACATTCGGCATCAACGAATTCACCTTCCTGCTGCAATCGCTGCAATGGACCGTCGTTCTGACGATCATCGCGCTGATCGGCGGCGGCCTCCTCGGCTTTGCCGTGGCGCTCGCCCGCACCTCGTCGATCAAGGCCGTGCGTATCGCCGCCGGCACTTACATTCAGGTGATCCAGGGCATTCCGGTCCTGATGATCCTCTTCCTGTCCTATTACGGGCTGAGCCTTGCCGGCTTCGAGCTGCCGCCGCTGATTGCCGCGGGTGCGTCGATGACGATCTATGCATCTGGCTATCTGGCGGAGATCTGGCGGGGCTGCATCCAGGCCGTGCCCAAGCAGCAATGGGAGGCGTCGGAATCGCTCGCCATGACCCGGTTGCAGCAATATCGCTACGTGATCCTGCCGCAGGCGGTGCGGATTTCCCTGCCGCCGACCGTCGGCTTTGCCGTGCAGGTGGTCAAGAACACCTCGATCACGTCGATCATCGGCTTCGTCGAACTCGCCCGTGCCGGGCAGCTCATCAACAATGCGACGTTCCAGCCGTTCCGCGTCTTTATCGCCGTGGCGGCCCTTTATTTCGTCGTCTGCTACCCATTGTCCCAGCTGTCGCGTTGGCTGGAAAGGAGGCTTCATGCCGGAAGTAATCGTTGAAAATGTTCACAAGAGCTTCGGTGCGCTCGAGGTTCTGAAGGGCGTGTCGCTAAGCGTCGGGCGTGGCGAGGTCTTCGCACTGATCGGCCGTTCCGGTTCCGGAAAGAGCACGCTGCTGCGCTGCATGAACGGGCTGGAGAAGATCAATTCCGGTCGGATCGAGATTGCCGGCCACGCGCTCGGCGGCGACGCCAAGTCGCTCAGGGATCTCAGAACCGATGTCGGCATCGTCTTCCAGAGCTACAATCTCTTTCCGCACCTGACGGTCGGCGAAAACATCATGCTGGCGCCGCGCATCGTCAAGGACGTCAAGAAGGCGGCAACCCGCGAGATCACCCGCGAAGTGCTGCAGCTCGTCGGCCTGTCGGAGAAGTTCGATGCCTATCCGGATCAGCTCTCCGGCGGCCAGCAGCAGCGCGTGGCCATCGCCCGCTCGCTTGCCATGCGGCCGAAGGTGATGCTCTTCGACGAGGTGACCTCCGCGCTCGACCCCGAACTGACCGAGGAAGTGCTGCTGGTCATGGAGCGACTGGCGCGCGACGGCATGACCATGATCCTCGTCACCCACGAAATGAGCTTTGCCCGGCGCGTCGCGACCCAAACCATCTTCATGCACAAGGGCACGATCTGGGAGCAGGGACCATCGGCGGAACTGTTCGCCAACCCGCAAACGCCGGAGCTGCGCCAGTTCGTGAAATCCGACGTGAAATGA
>DASVPC010000032.1:0-11627 GCA_036383055.1 Rhizobium sp.
ACGCGCTCGGCATCCGTCATGTCGGTGAGACCACCGCGAAGCTGCTTGCCCGCTCCTACGGCACCTATGAGGCCTTTTCCGCTGCCATGCAGGATGCGGCGCCCTTGTCCGGTGATGGCTGGAACGAGTTGAACGCCATCGACGGCATCGGCGAGATCGTGGCCCGCGCCATCGTCGAGTTCTACAAGGAGCCGCGCAACGTCGAGGTGATCTCGAAGCTGCTTGATGAGGTACGGCCGCAGGAGGCGGAGCAGCCGACCACCTCGGGCAGTCCGGTCGTCGGCAAGACGGTGGTGTTTACCGGTTCGCTGGAAAAGTTCACCCGCGACGAAGCCAAGGCCAAGGCTGAAAGCCTCGGCGCCAAGGTCTCCGGCTCGGTCTCGAAAAAAACCGATATCGTGGTGGCAGGACCCGGCGCCGGTTCGAAGCTGGACAAGGCACGGGAGTTCAACGTGCAGGTCATGACCGAGGATGAGTGGCTGGAACTGATCGGCGGGTGAGCGATGGCGGCAGATCCATGGGTCGCGCCGCCTCTCGCCGCTCACATTCTGATCCGTGCCATCGTGAACGCATCCACATATTCACCATTGCGAAACGCAAAGGCTTTGAGCCTTCCCTCTGTCTCAAAGCCGAATTTTTCATAGAGCCTGATCGCGGGTCCGTTGTCGACATAGACGGTCAATTGCAGACGTTTGATCGCTAGCCAGTTGTCAGCGGTGTCGACGAGGGCGGCAAACAGCGCCGAACCGATGCCGCGACCGGTGAAATCGTCGTGGACGCCCATTCCGATGTTTCCAGTGTGAATCTGGCGGCCATCATGGCGGCGCAGTCCGGCATTGCCGACGATTTTCTCATCGAGCACGGCGACAAGACTGATCGCGCCAGGCGTCGGCTTTTCCAGCCATTGCCGGGTTTCCTCGATGCTTTGAAAGGGCAAGCGGAGCGTGCCGGCGCGAAAGCCCGGCAGATTGGCAATAAGGGCGATGCCCTCGGCGTCGGACGGACCTGCGGCGCGAATCTCTACACCCACGGCTTTTCGAGGTCGTCGCTGATCTGGATCTTGCAGTTCGGAATTCATACGGCTCTCCTTGATATTCGGGAGGAGAGCAAGGACTTCAAACCCTGCTCGCCTCGGCAGGGTTGAAGGGGATCGCAGTCAGCTTAACGCAACGCTGCTCCCACTCGCCCTGCAAGGGGTGAGATGGTGAGAAGATGCATCATGGTGGCGCGGTTTGCGATCATGCCGCCAGCTTCCGGTGCTTTTGCTTCGAAGTCAACAGGATTGCTCGCGTATGTGCGGTGGTAGGCGATGCGGCGAAGCTCACCATCACCCACATGATGGAGCGGGAGAATGCCAGGTTTATCGGTGGCATAAGAGCGGGTGACGGCCGCGCTGACCTCTTGCATCCCTCGAGCACTATCTTACTTTAGCAATGCCGTTTGAACTCCCGGCGGCGCATGTCGGAGGATGATTGATGACGTCTTTGAAGTTGCCTGCTGCTCTTGCCGCGTCGCTCCTGGCGCTGGCGCCCGTTTCCGCATCCGCCGAGGTCGTTGGCAAGGTCGGAGTGGACTGGACCGGCAATGATATTTTGGTCGACGCGGTGCCCGATCCGGGCGTCTCCGGCGTCACCTGCCACGTCACCTATTTCGACCGCAGCGTCATCGACCGGCTGAGAAAGGGCAACTGGTTCGAGGATCCCTCCAATAATTCGATCGCCTGCCGGCAGACCGGGCCGATCTCGATCGGTGACATCAACCTCTCGCAAGGCGGAGAGGAAGTGTTTCGCGCGGGGCTATCGCTGATCTGGAAGAAGCTGGTGGTCACGCGGATTTACGACAAGAAGAACGATACGCTGATCTATCTCATTCATTCGCGCGAGCTGACCAACGGCTCGGCGAAGATGGCGATTTCCACGATCCCGTTGTTCGGCCAGACTGTGACCTGGAAGAATGGTAAGCCCAACTGAGATTGCTTGGACGTTGGTTGAACAACCATGAAGTGGATTGTACCAAAAAAAGTTTAGCCTTTTAGTTGCCAAACCCACTTAAATGCTTCCGCATTGCATCATTTTGGTGCAATTTTATGGGCGAACGTGGGAGTGCTACTCCCATTTGTTCACGGCCTGCATGATCCGGCCGCGCTGGCTACACCCCTGCTGGCGTCGGCTTTAATAACACGATCGCCCTGAAGCAGCCGCTTCAGGGCGATTTTGGTTGAAGCTATTTTCCCAGATCAGGCTGCCTGAGCCAATTGCTCGGCGATGACAGTGTCGAGGTTGAGGAAGCAGACCATGGTCTTTTCCCGTGCCACGATGCCGCGGCAGAAAGCCCGCTGTGCTTCCGGAATGATTTCCGGTGGCGGCTGCAGGTCTTCGCTCTTGATGGTCATCATGTCGGACACCTGCTCCACCAGCAGGCCGACAAGCTTGCCGGCGATGTCGGTGACGATGATGGCGGAGCGTTCGGACGGCTCGGTCATCTTCATACCGAGGCGGCAGGCCATGTCGATGACCGGGATCACCGCGCCGCGCAGGTTGATGAGGCCGAGCACATAGGGCGGCGTATGCGGCATCGGCGTCACCGGCGCCCATCCGCGGATCTCGCGGATGGCCATGATGTCGATGCAGAATTCCTGGCCGCCAAGATGGAAGGAGACGATCTCCAGATAGGCGCCCGATTGTTTGATGGCATTCGTCATGGTCAAGGACTTCCCGTTTGGCGCCGGCGGCACGCGGCAATGGCGATTGCAAGGGGGATCGGCTGGAGCGGTTCAATGCTGCTACAGCATCCGAAGGCTTTGGCGCTCGAAAGGCGCTCGGCTGCTTCGGCGGGCGTCATGCCCTTCTGAATTAAAATTGATCTACCGCAGGCCCTGCGGCCGGCGAATCTGACTTCGCCTATTGGATTTGATGTTGGCGCGGACTGGTTAGGATTGCTTTAACGCGGGGACGAATTCCGCTGCATGAGAAAACATCTTCTTGAATTGCGTCTCCCGGTGCGACCCGTTACACCCGGGCAATGGTCGCCCGCCGTCTCGCATCCCGAGTGTTGGCCGGGCGTGGTGGGGAAGAAGCAGTGATGAAAACAGTGCGGATTGTTGTCTGGGTGGCCGTGTTGATCATGGCCGGAGTGCTGGGATGGTTGACCTTCGGGGGCAGCAAGACGCCGGAGGCGGCAGCGGAAGGCCCCTATGGAGTGCCGTTTACGCTGACGGCGCAGAACGGCCAGCCGGTCAGCGAGCAGGCCTTTCGCGGCAAGCCGACAGCGCTGTTCTTCGGCTATACGCATTGCCCGGACGTTTGCCCGACCACCTTGTTCGAGATGAACGGCTGGATGCAGAAGGTCGATCCGGACGGCACCAAGCTCAATGCCTATTTCGTCACTGTCGATCCGGAGCGCGATACGCCCGAGATCATGAACCAGTATGTGTCCAACGTCTCGAACCGCATCACCGGCATTTCCGGCGATCCCGCCAAAGTGATGGAGATGGTCAAGGGCTTCCGGGTCTATGCCAAGAAAGTTCCGCTCGACGAAAAGGATCCGAACGGCGATTATACCATGGATCACACCGCCTCGGTCTTCCTGCTCGACGCCTCCGGCCGCTTCGCCGGCACGATCGCCTACCAGGAGGATCCGGATATCGCGGTCAAGAAGCTGGAGAACCTGATCAAGAAGGGATAAGGCGCCCATGGTGTATAGCGCCGGGAGAGAAGGGAAATCCAGGTCCATCCTGATTGCGGGTGCGGGGCCGGCTGGCCTGACCGCTGCACTGGAACTGGCCCGCCGCGGCTTTGCGCCGCGTATTATCGATGACGGCCAGGGGCCGACGCCTTTGGAAGAGAGCCGGGCTCTCGGCATCAATGCCCGCACGTTGACGCTTCTTTCGCCTTCCGGCGTTGCCGAGCGCATTGTCACGGCCGCCCAGCCGATCATGCATTTCCGCATTCGTTCCGGAGCGAAAATCCTTGCCGATGTCGACACGCGGCAGACGCCGGGCCGCTTCGGCGCCCTTCATGGCCTGGCGCAAGGGGCGACCGAGCGGTTGCTGATCGAGGCGCTCGCCGTCTACGGCATCGCACCGGAATGGCAGACCGCGGTCGTGGCGGAGACGATCGCCGATACTGGGAAGCCGGAAGTGACGCTGCGTCGCGCCGATGGCGACATAGAAACCGTTCGCCCCGATATACTGATCGGTGCCGACGGGGCGCATTCGGCCGTGCGCAAGGCGCTCGGCGCCGGTTTTCCCGGCGAGGCGCTGGAGGCATATTTCTATATTGTCGATTTTCGCTATGCCAAACCAGTGGACTCGCATTTCGCTGAGATCATGCTTTGCGATCCCGGCATGATCGGGTGTCTGCCGGTGTCTTCCTATGTCCTGCGCTATATCTCGACGCGGGAAGATTTCGAAAGCCGCATCGTTCATCCGGAGACGGTTGCCGAGAAGGTCTGGGTCTCGCAGTTCCGCATTCATTTCCGCCATGTCGAACCGATGGCCAAGGGCAATGTGTTCCTGGTGGGCGATGCGGCCCATATTCATTCCCCGGCAGGGGCTCGGGGCATGAATCTTGGTATAGAGGATGCCTGCTGGCTCGCCTGGCTCATTGCGGAAGGGCGCGAAGAGGAGTATTCGGCGCTCAGAATTCCGGCCGTGAAGCAGGTGCTGAAGCAGACCTATGATTTGACCCGCTTGATCACCATGGAAAATGGGTTTGCAATCGCGATGCGCAATCTGCTCGCGCCGCGGCTTCTGGGTTTTGGGCCGTTTCGACGCAGGCTGCTTCATGGCGTTGCCGGCTATGATACACCGAAGCCGCCATGGATCGACTGGGCTGAATAAAAGCAAGAGAGAGCGAAGAGTTGAGTGAAATCCGCCTTTACGTGACGACGACCGAGAAAAAAGCCGAGCAGGTTCTCGATCTGATGACGCCGGTGTTCGAAGATGAAGAATTGCCGATCGCGACCAGTGAGATCGATGAGAAGAGCGACATCTGGGAAGCGTCGATCTATCTTTATGCGGATGACGAAGACGACGTGCACGCGCGTTTTGCGGCCTTGCTGAAGCCGGCCTTTCCCGAGCTTGTCGTCAAAAAAGAAGTCATTCCCGATGTCGATTGGATCGCCAAGTCGCTGGAGGGCTTGAAGCCGGTCCGCGCCGGGCGCTTTCTGGTGCATGGTTCCCATGACCGCGACAAGATTGGCTCAAGCGATATCGCTATCGAGATCGATGCCGGCCAGGCCTTCGGGACCGGCCATCATGGCACGACGGCGGGTTGCCTGGAGACGATCGAAACGGTGCTTGCCAGCCGACGGGTGCGCAATGCACTCGATCTCGGTACCGGCAGTGGCGTGTTGGCGATCGGGGTGCGCAAGCTGCGCAATATCCCGGTTCTTGCCACCGATATTGATCCGATTGCCGTCCGCGTTGCCCGCGAGAACGTCCGCCGCAACGGTATTGCTTCCGGCATTGCGCTGGAAACGGCACCGGGCTTTCATTCCACGGCCTTTTCCCGCCACGGACCTTTCGATCTGATCATCGCCAATATCCTGGCCCGGCCGCTGATCAGGATGGCACCGCAACTGGTCGCGCATCTCGCGCCGGGCGGTTCGGTGATTCTGTCCGGCATCCTCGCCACACAGCGCTGGAAGGTACTGGCGGCCTATAATGGCGCCAAGATGCGCCATGTCCGCACCATCTGGCGCAACGGCTGGGTCACCATCCATTTGGACCGGCCTTGAGCCGGTCCATCTTCTGTTTGGGAAACTCTTTTCAAGACTCTTAAAACGCAAAAGGCGGTGCCGAAGCACCGCCTTGCTGATCGGCATTTGACCGATCTTGCCCGCGAGCGTGTGGAGGAGTGCTCAAGCGGGCTCTACCGTTCTGGTTCGATCCGGGTGGGAGGAGGAGTCCCGGTCCGATCCAATACGAACGCTAGCTCTTGTAATTCTTAGTAGCGACCGCCACGGCTTGCGGCGATTACCTTCGACGTTTCGACTTCGAGCTGACGAAGCGCGCCGATGGAGTGGCGTACGGTGCGCCGCTCGCCAGCCAGCGCCGGGCTAACATATGCGGAGCGAGAGATAGGCATTGTCATGGTCCTTTTCGAGCGGGTTCTTCGTGAACCCCGTTTCATGCGCTCCATATAACGACTCGCCTTCTTGAGTGGCAGGGGGTGTGCTTCATGGGAGCTATGCAATTAATGCATATTGCGTGCCGCGATGATGTCACAATCGATCTCGTTTGCTCACGAAATGGGCGAAATCGTTAATGCGTGACTCGCATCGGCCACAGACGCTTCAGTTGGAAATTCCCATCCGCTCATTCGTGTTTGATCTTGCGCGAAAATCGTGTCGCACTTGCCGGGATCATGCTCTAACATGCTGTTGCCGCTCAGTTTCGCGGATTCTCGGTCAGTTCTCGGATTAAGCCATGTTCCAGTCTTTCGACGTCACGTCCACCCCGCAATTCGGCCGCGAACGCGTCACCGGCCTGCGCGCCGCCTTCAGCGATCTTGGTATTGACGGCTTCCTCGTGCCGCGTGCCGACGAATATCAGGGCGAATATGTGCCCAAATGTTCGGAGCGCCTGGCTTGGCTGACGGGATTCACCGGATCGGCCGGTGTTGCGCTCGTGACACAGTCGCAGGCCGTTGTTTTCGTCGATGGCCGCTATGTGACGCAGCTGGCCGAGCAGGTGGACCGATCGGTGTTCACCGGCGGTGATCTCGTCGACGAGCCGCCGCATGTCTGGCTGCCGCGCCATGCGCCGAAGGGATTCAGGCTTGGCATCGATCCGTGGCTGCATACAGGCGCAGAAGTCCGGCGGCTGGAAAAGGCGCTGGCGGAGATCGGCGGTAAGCTGGTCTTCCTGCCGCATAACCCGCTCGACAAGCTCTGGAGCGACCGGCCGGCCGAACCGCTTGGCGGTGTCATTATTCAGGATATCGGGCAAGCCGGCATTTTGGCGAGGGACAAGCTGGCGACCATTGCGGCCGATCTGAAGGCGAAGAACCTCAAGGGGGCGCTGATCACCGATCCGTCCTCGGTCGCCTGGATTTTCAATATTCGCGGCAACGACGTGCCGCATACGCCGCATCCGCTGGCGCGCGCCATCATCTATGCCGAAGGCGAGGCCGAGATTTTCCTCGACAAGCGCAAGACCAAGATCGAGGCGGAGGCTTACCTGACGCAGATCAGCAAGCAGCTTCCGCCTTCCGAACTCGTCAAGCGGCTTGCCGCTGCCTCCGCGAATGGCGGGCGTATCCTGGTCGATCCCGACCTGGCCTCTTATGCGCTGACCGACATCATTCGCCGCGAAGGTGGCGAGGTGGTGGAGGGCACGGATCCGGCCAAGCTGCCGCGCGCCCGCAAGAATGCCGCTGAAATCAATGGCTCCGCGGCTGCTCATCTGCAGGACGGTGCTGCAATGGTCGAATTCCTCTATTGGCTGGAAACCAGCAAGCCGGGCACTGTGACGGAAATCACTGCTGCCGAACGGCTGGAGGCAAGCCGTGCCCGCGTCGGCCAGAGCATGCAGAACCCGCTCAAGGACATTTCCTTCGATACCATCTCCGGCGCCGGCGAGCATGCGGCCATCATGCATTATCGCGTGACCACAGAGACCGACCGGCTGATCCAGGCCGGCGAGCTGTTCCTGATCGATTCCGGCGCGCAATATATCAACGGTACCACCGACATCACCCGCACGGTCGGCATTGGCGCGGTCCCCGAAGAGCAGAAGCGGCTGTTCACGCTGGTGTTGAAGGGCATGATCGCCATCAGCACAGCGCGTTTCCCCAAGGGCACGCGCGGCTGCGATCTCGATCCGCTGGCGCGCATCGCACTCTGGAAATCCGGCGTCGACTTCGCCCATGGCACCGGCCACGGCGTAGGCTCCTACCTCTCGGTGCATGAGGGGCCGCAGCGCATCTCGCGGCTATCGACGCAGGAACTGCTTCCCGGCATGATCTTGTCGAACGAGCCCGGCTATTATCGCCCCGGCCACTTCGGCATTCGTATCGAAAACCTGATCTATATTCGCGATCCCGAGGAGATCGACGGCGGCGATATCCCGATGCTCGGCTTCGAAACGCTGACCTTCTGCCCGATCGACCGCAGCGTTATCCTTCCAGAACTGCTGACCCATGACGAACTGCATTGGCTGAACGACTATCACGCCAGGACCCGCGAAGCGTTGATGCCGCTGATCCACGATCCGGATATCCGGGCATGGCTTGAGAATGCGACGCTGGAATTAAGCCATTGACGCAACTTACCTTCTCCCCGCCGGGGAGAAGGTGTTAGATTCCGGCAAAATGCCGCCATGCCATCACGACGACCCATCCCGTGATCAGCATGAATGTTGACGAAAAGCGCAGGCCGACTAACAGCGCGGCGAACAACGACGCCTTGATATCCCAGCCGCCGTTAAAGAAGGCGGGAGCGACGAGGGTTGTCAGCACCGCTGCGGGTACGGCGTTCAGCGCGGCTTCCACGCGCGGCGGAATGCGGGTCATTTTGACGATGAGGATGTAGCCGCCGATGCGCGTCATGAAGGTGACGACGGCGGCCGTGAGGATCAGCAGGACCATATGCAAGTCGAAATCGAGCATGGTCAGACCTCGTGATGTTCGTTGACGAGGTCGGGCTTGCGGTTTGCCTTGACCGGCGGCAGCATGGCGGCGAGCGCGACGCCCGCGAGCGCGCCGATGCTGACATGCCAGGGCGAGCCGACATAGCGATAGGCGATGGCCGATACGCCAGCGCTAGCGATTACCACCGGCAGGAAATTGTCACGCTTGCGGAAGCCGATGACGATGCCGAGGAAATAGACCGGCAACAGGATATCGAGACCGATCGCCTTGGGATCGCCGATCATGCTGCCGAGCAGGCCACCGATGAGGCTGAGCACTACCCAGACGACATAAATGACGGCGGCGAAACCCAGATACCAGGCGAAGGTGACGGGTTTGCCGCTCTCGTGACGCTTGACCGTTTCGGCAAATTGAGGATCGACCAGCAGGAAGAAGGTGAAGAATTTCTGGACCGGCGAGAAGTGCCGGATATAGCGGGCGATCGCGGCCGAATAGAGCACATGGCGAAAATTGACCGCCAGGATCGACAGCACGATCAACCAGGCCTGGACGTTGTGGCCGAAAAGATCGATGCCGACCATCTGGCTGGCGCCGGCATAAACGGTGCCGCTCATCAGGGTGAGTTCACCGAGCGACATGCCCTGGTCGTGGGCCAGGGCGCCAAACAACGCACCGAATGGCGCCGCCGCGATAGCGACCGGAGTGCCGCCCTTCAGGCCCTCAAAAAAATCCGCGCGACTCATGGTCCGCTCTGTCCTTTATGGAAAACCCAACACATAGCCCGCTAAATCCGCGTGGATTTAACGGGCTATGTGCGGAGCAAAAATACAACTGGCTTTGCGCGTCCGGTGGGATGCGCGGCGCACGGAGGAGCTGTAAGCTGGGCAGGGACCATCGGCAATTCAATTTCCTTGATAGGACTATCGATTCCGTTGAACATCCGATGGGATATGTCCACGAAACGTCTGGGTGTCATCGATGAAGAAAATCACTTTGCCGAAAGAAGAAAAGGCTGCGATCGTGGTCCGGATTCAGAAATATTTCACCGATGAACTCGATCAGACGATCGGCACGCTGCCGGCTGAATTCCTGCTTGACTTCTTCACCACCGAAATCGGCCCGCATTTTTACAATCAGGGTCTCCGCGATGCCCATGCCGCGCTGATGACCAAGATGGAGGATTTTGGCGAGGCGATCTATCTGCTGG
Source organism: Rhizobium sp. (assembly GCA_036383055.1). Taxonomy (GTDB): domain Bacteria; phylum Pseudomonadota; class Alphaproteobacteria; order Rhizobiales; family Rhizobiaceae; genus Rhizobium. Next base: position 9,802 of record DASVPC010000032.1, read on the forward strand.
AGAGGGAGGGGGAGAAGCGCTGATCGGCTCTACTTCTTCACCTGGAACGTATGTTCCGGCCCCGGGAATGTCCGCGCCTTCACCTCTTCCGCATAGGCTTCCACCGCCTTGGAAACCGTCGGCGCCAGTTCGGCGAAGTGCTTCACGAAGCGAGGTTTGAAATCGCTGAAGAGGCCGAGCATGTCGTCGGAGACGAGGATCTGGCCGTCGCAGGCGGGTGAGGCGCCGATGCCGATGGTGGGGATGCCGACCGAAGCGGTGATCTCGCGGGCAAGCGTTTCGACGGTGCCCTCGACGAGAAGCGCGAAAGCGCCGGCTTCATCGATTGCTTTCGCATCCCGCCGGATTTTCGCGGCTTCTTCTTCCGAGCGGCCAAGCGCGCGATAGCCGCCTGCCGTTTTCACCTGCTGCGGCATCAGCCCGACATGGCCGAAGACCGGCACGCCGCGAGCGGTCAGGAATGTGACGGTCTCGGCCATCTCCTCGCCGCCCTCCAGCTTGACGCCGTCGCAGCCGGTTTCCTTCAGGATCCGCACGGCATGGCGGAAGGCTTGCTCTTTCGATTCCTGATAGGAGCCGAACGGCATGTCGACGATGACGCAGGCCTTTTGGACGCCGCGCATGACGCCTTGGCCATGCGCAATCATCATCTCCAGCGTCACGCCGACCGTCGATTCCATCCCGTAAAGCACCATGCCGAGGGAATCACCAACCAGAAGAAGGTCGCAATGCGGATCGAGCAGGCGGGCAATCGGCGTCGTATAGGCCGTCAGGCTCACGATCGGGCGTGTGCCCTTCATCGCCTCGATCTGGGCGGTGGTGTTACGTTTGGTCTGCCCAGTAGCGCTCATGTCAGGCCGCCTTTTCGCTGGTGGCCAGCTTGCGGCCGATGACGCGGTTGTCGAGCAGGCGGGTGGCGCCGATACGCACGAAGAGGGCGACGAGGATGGGCTGAGCCTGGAGGCTCGTCAGCGGCTCCAGCGTGTCGGGATGGCGGACGGCGGCAACTTCGGTCGTTGCCAGCGGTTCGCCGGCGATGAACTCGCGCAGTGCCGCTTCGAAAGCGATGGGGTCGTCGGCACCCTCGCTATAGAGCCGTTCGGCTTCCGCCAGCGCTTTCGGCACGATGACGGCGGCGGCGCGCTGTTCCGCCGAGAGATAGACGTTGCGCGAGGACAGCGCCAAGCCATCGGCATCGCGAACGGTCGGCACCGGCACGACGCGGACTGGCTGGGCGAGATCCTCCACCATGCGGCGGATGATCGCCACCTGCTGATAATCCTTCTCGCCGAAATAGGCGCTGTCAGGCTGGACGATGTTGAAAAGCTTGGTGACGACGGTGGCGACGCCGGCGAAATGGCCGGGACGAACCGCGCCTTCCAGCTCCATGCCGAGCTTCGGCACATCGACGATCGTTTCCATCGGCCGGGGATACATGTCGGCAACAGCGGGCGCGAAGATGAAATCGACCTTGCCATCGCGCAGCATGGCGCTGTCACGATCGAGATCGCGCGGATATTTCGCCAGATCCTCGTTGGCGCCGAATTGCAGAGGGTTGACGAAGATGGAGACGACGACGATGTCGTTTTCCGCCCGGGCGCGGGAGACCAGCTCCATGTGACCGGCATGCAGATAGCCCATGGTCGGCACCAGGCCGATGCTTCTGCCGGCCTTGCGATGAGCGGCAAGGCGCTCGCGCAATGCGGCTATCGTGCTGATCGTCTCCATGATGCTCCTCCACGGATGCGCCGCCCGACGCTCGTCCGTCTCCCGTCTTTTATTTGGCGGCTCTTCTAACGTGTGCGGTGCAAAAAGGCAATTCAAGG
>DASVPC010000033.1:0-9234 GCA_036383055.1 Rhizobium sp.
GAGACCCGCGTCGATTTCAGCAAGCCGGCCGCCGATGTGCACAATCACATTCGCGGCCTTTCGCCCTTTCCCGGCGCCTGGTTCGAGATGGACATCGCCGGTAAGCCGGAGCGCGTGAAGGTGCTTGGCTCCGAACTTGCCGAAGGCGAGGGCACTGTCGGCGAAGTGTTGACCGACGATCTGGTGATTGCCTGCGGCTCTGATTCCGTCAGGTTGACGAAGCTGCAGAAAGCCGGCGGCAAACCACTGGCGGCGGCGGATTTCCTGCGCGGCACGCCGGTTGCGGCGGGCACGATACTGGCGACTGGATCTGTCTGATGCCGCGTTACCGCATGACCGTCGAATATGACGGTATCCCCTATGTCGGCTGGCAGCGTCAGGACAACGGTCCTTCCGTGCAGGGCGCGATCGAGCGCGCCATCCTGTCGTTGACGGGGGAGAAGGTTTCCATTCGCGGCGCGGGCCGCACCGATTCCGGCGTGCATGCCATGGGCCAGGTGACCCATGCCGATCTCTCCAGGGAATGGAAGCCGCATACGTTGCGCAATGCGCTCAACGCCCATCTGCGGCAGGCTGGCGACCGTGTCGCCATCCTCGATGTCACCGAAGTCGATGCCAGCTTCGACGCCCGTTTCTCGGCGATCCGCCGGCACTATCTCTACCGTATCATCGTTCGCCGCGCGCCGCTGGCGCTGGAGGCCGGGCGTGCCTGGTGGGTGCCGAAGGATATGGATCACGAGGTCATGCACGCGGCGGCGCAGACATTGGTCGGGTTGCACGATTTCACGACATTCCGCTCGGTGCATTGCCAGGCCAACAGCCCGGTACGCACGCTCGACCGGCTGGATGTGACGCGTCATGGCGAGCTGATCGAGATCCGCGCCACGGCGCAGAGCTTCCTGCACAACCAGATCCGCTCCTTTGCCGGAACGCTGAAGCTTGCTGGCGAGGGCAAGTGGACGCCGGATGACGTCCGTGCCGCATTGGAGGCGCGCGACCGCAAGGCCTGCGGCCCTGTCGCGCCGCCGGACGGGCTCTATTTCATGCAGGTGGATTATCGCGATGATGCCGGTTCCGCGCCGCTGATCCTCGACGACGAATCCGACGATTCGTGAGGTATCCCATCTAGCTCTGGATGGAGCGATACATTATGTCGCGCGCATACTTGTCACGGCACAATCGATGGCTTATAGCCTCGCCCGGGAGGATCGACAGCCGAATAATATGAGGTTTGCGATGCCCAATAATCCCAAGAGCATCAACACGCGCGCCGAACGCTCTCCCACTATTGAGATGAGCCGGCGGCAACTTCTTGGATCCGCAGCCGCCAGCGCCGCTGTTTTCAGCCTTCCTGCAGTGCCCAGCTGGGCTGCCCCTGCCGAGAGGGCAGTGGATGTTCTCCTTGTCGGCGGTGGCATCATGAGCGCGACGCTCGGTGTTCTCCTGACGGAGCTGGAGCCGTCCTGGACGATCGAAATGATCGAGCGGCTCGACGATGTCGCATTGGAAAGCTCCAACGGCTGGAACAATGCCGGGACCGGCCACTCGGCTCTCGCCGAGCTCAACTACACGCCCCAGGACGAGAACGGTATCGTCCATATCAGCAAGGCGGTCGAGATCAACGAATCCTTCCAGATCTCCCGCCAGTTCTTTGCCCATCAGGTGGATGTGGGTGTTCTGAAGAACCCGCGTTCCTTCATCAATTCGACGCCCCATATGAGCTTTGTCTGGGGCGACAAGAATACGGACTTCCTGGAAAAGCGTCACCAGGCGCTGAAGGCCAGCCCGCTCTTTTCCGGCATGAAATTCTCGCGCGATCACGATGAGATCGCAAAATGGGTTCCGCTCATGATGGAAGGGCGCGATCGCTCGCAGAACATCGCGGCGACATGGTGCCCGCTCGGAACCGACGTGAATTTCGGCGAGATCACCCGGCAATATGTCGCGCATCTCAAGAACCAGTCGACCTTCAAGCTGCACACCTCTTCGGAAGTGCACGCGATCGAGCGTAACGAAGACGGCACCTGGCGCGTCACCTACGCCAATACCAAGGACGGCTCCAGCAAGGGCACGATCAACGCAAAGTTCCTGTTCCTCGGTGCCGGTGGCGCAGCACTACCGTTGCTCCAGATGTCGGGTATTCCCGAAGGCGACGACTATGCCGGCTTCCCCGTCGGCGGGTCGTTCCTCGTCTGCGACAATCCCGATGTGACAAGCCTGCACCTGGCAAAGGCCTATGGCCAGGCGTCAACCGGTGCGCCGCCCATGTCCGTGCCGCATCTCGACACGCGCATGCTGGACGGAAAGCGGGTGGTTCTGTTCGGACCGTTCGCCACTTTCTCCACCAAGTTCCTGAAAGAGGGATCCTACCTCGACCTGCCGGCCTCGGTGACGCTCGACAATATCTGGCCGATGATCCGGGTGGCCCTGGATGAGTTCAGCCTTGTCGAATATCTGGCAGGCCAGCTGATGTTGTCCGACGAGGACCGTCTGGCGGCACTGCGCGAATATTTCCCGCATGCCAAGGCCGAGGATTGGCGCCTGTGGCAGGCCGGCCAGCGCGTGCAAATCATCAAGCGCGACGAAGAAAAAGGTGGCGTCCTGAAGCTTGGGACCGAAATCGTAGCGTCGAAGGACGGCAGCATCGCCGCACTGCTCGGCGCTTCGCCCGGCGCATCCACCGCGCCGCCCATCATGCTCGATCTGCTCAAGAAGGTATTCGGCGAGCGGCTTGCGACGGCCGAATGGCAGGAAAAGATCCACAAGATCGTTCCGAGCTATGGCGTGAAGCTGAACGAGACCCCGCAGGTGCTTGCCGAGGAATGGGCCGCAACGGCCGATCGGCTGCAACTGGCTATCGCTTCGCCGGTCATCGATCCGTCCGTGCTCGCAAACCCTGATGGAACGAGCACTCCGAAGGGTACAGTCAAGCAGGTTCCGGATATGGCGCTCTGATTGTGCTTTGGCACGATCAGCTCTGAGACGTCTGTGGAATTAGGTCGCGACGCCGTGGCGCTTCAAAAGAGCGCTACGGCTTTTTTAATTTGCTAGCCCGGCGGATATATGCCGAGGAAGCGCTGCAGAAAGTCGGTCAGCAGCATGGTGGGGATCAACAGTACCAGCGTCAAGGTGCCGATGAAGAGCGGATGCGTGCCGCAGATCATCCTCAGCATGCGGGCCAGTGAAAAGACGATCGCCATCATCAGCCCCAGCCACAGGATGGCCACCAGCCCGCTGGAGCCGGGGATGAAGGCGAGCAGCGCGATCAAGAGGGCATTCAGATAGGACGTCGGCAGGCCGAGCCAGTTGACGACGACGACGATAGGCGCGAACTTGTCGCCGAAGCGAAAAATCATCAGCAGCACGCCGGCGAGAACCAGTGGCGTCAGCCAGCTTGCCGCCTCGACCAGCGCCAGGCGCAGGAAGAAGGCCATGCCGGTCGAGGTTTCCGGCGGCATGGCGGTGAGATAGGCCTGTTGCCACCAGAGCCAGGAAATGCCGATCGATGGCAGGCTCCAGAGGATCGCCCAGAAGGAGCGCAGCATGCCACGGTCGGATATGTCGAGATATTGGAAGCCGCGCGCATCCATACGCAGCAGAAGCCATAGGCCTGCCAGATAATATTGGACTTCCTTAAAGCTCGGCATTCGCAAACCAGCGCTGGATGAAGGTCTCGTAGATCTCGGTCAGGGTTTCGAGATCCGCTACGGCCACCCGCTCGTCGACCATATGCATGGTCTGGCCGACAAGACCGAATTCCACCACGGGGCAATAGTCCTTGATATAGCGCGCATCCGAAGTGCCGCCGGTGGTCGAAAGCTTCGGTGTGCGGCCGGTGACGTTTTCAACCGCCGAGGACAGCGAGGCGATCAGCGCGTTATTGCGCGTCAGGAAGACCTGGCTCGGGCGTTCGGACCATGTGATGTCGTACTTAGTCGGCTTACGACCAGGGCGCAGCGTCTGGTCGGCCGCCGCGGCATCGAGACGGGCGAGGATTTCCGCCTTCAGGGCCTCGACGGTCCAGGTGTCATTGAAGCGAATGTTGAAGGCAGCGGTCGCCTTGGCGGGAATGACGTTGGTGGCGGCATTGCCGACATCGATCGTCGTCACTTCGAGGTTCGACGGCTGGAAATTGTCGGTGCCGGCGTCGAAAGGCGGGTCGAGCAGCGCCTCGGTCAATTTAACGATGCTGCGCACCGGATTGTCGGCGAGATGCGGATAGGCTGCGTGGCCCTGTACGCCGTGAACGGTGATGAAGCCTGAGATCGAACCGCGACGGCCGATCTTGATCATATCGCCAAGTTGATCGGGATTGGTCGGCTCGCCGACCAGCGAAGCGTCCCATTGCTCGCCGCGCTCGGCCGCCCATTGCAGCAGCTTGACGGTGCCGTTGATAGCGGGGCCTTCCTCGTCGCCGGTGATCAGGAAGGAGATGGAGCCGGCAAGTGCCCCATGTTTTTCGATATGGCGGGCAATGGCGGCGGCAAAGCAGGCGATGCCGCCCTTCATGTCGACAGCGCCGCGGCCGAAAAGCTCGCCACCGGCAATATCGGCGGCAAAGGGCGGATGGCTCCAGGATGCGGCGTCGCCGACGGGAACGACATCGGTATGCCCGGCGAACATCAGATGCGGCCCCTCGGTGCCGAGACGGGCATAGAGGTTCTCGATATCGGGCGTGCCCGGCTCGCTGGCCGTCATGCGCTCCACCTTGAAGCCGAGCGGCAGCAGCATGTCGGCGAGCGCTGTCAGCGCGCCGCCTTCGGCCGGCGTCACGGAGGCGCAGCGGATCAGGGTTTGCAGATTGGCGACGGGATCGGTGGCGGTCATCGGAGGCTACTTATCCGGGGAGAGATGGCAAGGCGATGGCGAGGCTATGGCAACTGATGGGCCATTATTGTCTGAAAATTTCCGCCGTGGTTCCAGCTGATCATGCGGAGGGCCGTCACCCGGCCGGCGGGCGGGAGCGCTTCCCCAAGAGGCGCGCTCCCGGAGTGCTATCAATCGCGCAGCAGTTCGTTGATACCGGTCTTAGAACGGGTCTTTTCATCGACGCGCTTGACGATGACGGCGCAATAGAGGCTCGGAGCCGGTTGGCCGTTTGCCATGGTGTTGCCGTTCGGTAGCGCGCCGGCGACGACGACGGAGTAGGGCGGCACTTCGCCATAGGTGATCTCGCCGGTGGCGCGGTCGACGATCTTGGTCGACTTGCCGATGAAGACGCCCATGCCGAGCACCGAGCCTTCGCGGATGATGCAGCCTTCGACTACTTCCGAGCGGGCGCCGATGAAGCAATTGTCCTCGATGATCGTCGGGCCGGCCTGCATCGGCTCCAGCACGCCGCCGATGCCGACGCCGCCGGAAAGATGCACATGCTTGCCGATCTGCGCGCAGGAGCCGACCGTCGCCCAGGTGTCGACCATGGTGCCTTCGCCGACATAGGCGCCGAGATTGACGAAGGACGGCATCAGGATCGCGTTCGGGGCGATATAGGCAGAGCGGCGGACGACGGCGTTCGGCACGGCGCGGAAGCCTGCTTCACGGAAGCGGTTCTCGCCCCAGCCCTCGAACTTGGACGGCACCTTGTCCCACCAGGTCGAGCCGCCAGGCCCTCCGTCGACGATCTGCATGTCGTTCAGGCGGAAGGAGAGCAGCACGGCCTTCTTGAGCCACTGGTTGACGGTCCAGTTACCGTCGGAACCACGCTCGGCCACGCGCACCTTGCCGCTGTCGAGCAGGTTCAGCGCGGTTTCCACGGCGTCGCGAACTTCGCCGCGTGTCGAGACGTTCACATTGTCGCGATTTTCAAAGGCCGCCTCGATGGCGTTTTCGAGAGAGGCGAGATCGGTGGCGCTCATGAGAATTCCTTAAACTTCAATGGCTATCGTTGCGATCGGAAGAGTGTCCGCAGATACGGTCGATTGGTCCTACAGCATGGGCCTGAAAAATGGAATGATTTTTCGGTGCGGATTGAGCTTGGATTCAAGGCGTTAGAGGGGCATATGCGATACTCGGCCGCTCGCGCTGCGGTGTATGGCGGCCCTTGAAGGATCGATCGAAAGGCATTGGAAATGAGCAAGGCGAAGAATGGCAGGCTGAGGCGCAAGGATGGGGTATGGGATCCCTTGAAGACGAGCTCGGCCGACAAGCAGCGGGCTGAATCCGTTCCGAAGACGCCGCAATCGATGTCGCCTTCCTATCGTCTCGCCTATGCCGACGAGGATTTTCTCTGCCGCGAGGAGCTGCGACCGATCCGGCTACAGCTCGAACTCCTGAAGACCGAGATGTATCTCACCGAGCGCGGCATCAAGTCGACGGTGGTGATGTTCGGCGGTGCGCGCATTCCCGCGCCCGGCACCAGCGCCTGGGCGGCGCGCAACGACGTGCAGCGGGCCAATCTCGAGGCAGCTTCCGTCTATTACGAGGAAGCGCGCAAATTCGCGCGGCTTTGTTCGCGCTATTCCGCAGGCTTCGATTTCCATGAATATGTCGTGGTCACCGGCGGCGGCCCCGGCGTCATGGAGGCGGGCAATCGCGGTGCTTCGGAGGAGGGGGCTCCCTCGATCGGCCTCAACATCGTGCTGCCGCACGAGCAGGCGCCGAATGTCTATGTGACGCCGGAGCTCAGCTTCAATTTCCACTACTTCGCGATCCGCAAGATGCATTTCATGGTGCGCGCCAAGGCGATCGCCGTGTTTCCGGGCGGGTTCGGCACGCTGGACGAGCTGTTCGAATGCCTGACGCTGATCCAGACCGGCCGCATGGAGCGCCTGCCGCTGATTCTGTTCGGCGAAAAATTCTGGCGCGACATCATCAATTTCGATGCGCTCGCCGAATTCGGCACCATCGCGCCCGACGACGTCAAGCTGATCAGCTTCGTCGATACGGCCGAGGACGCCTGGAAGATCGTCTCGGATTTCTACGAGCACGACAACGGACATTGACGAGAAAAGCCCGCCTTTCGGCGGGCTTTTCGGTTCAATAGTCAATCATACCCGATCGGATATTCAGAGCAGCGGGCGGTCCGGCATGTCGTCCAGCGAGATCACGCCGTCATGGTTGCGGTCCATGCGGTCGAAGAACCTGTTGGCGGCGTCTTCGGCTTCCTGCTTGCTGATCTGGCCGTTTTCATCCTTGTCGATGCGGTGGAACAGCATCATGCCACGCATCAATCCGGCTTCATGCATGAAGCGGCCGTGATGTCCGTGATGACGCGGGCCATTGTCACCCTTGTTGTCGTCGTTTTGAGCCTGGTCGCCCTTGGTCTGATCGTTCTGGGCCTGATTGTTGGCCTGATCATCATTGGTCTTGGCGTGTGCGGCCTTCCATTCCTTGATGCGCTCCTGGCGATAGGCGCGCACTTCACCGGGAGTGATCTCGCCGTCGTGATTGGTGTCGATCTGGTCGAAGATCTTGTCGACGCCGGCTTTGACTTCGTCCCGGGTGATCTTCGTGTCGCCGGGCTGACCGAACTGCTTCAGCATGCGAACATAGGCAATTTCCGGCGAAAAGCGCGGTCCATCGCGACCGTCCCTACCGTCGTGGCCTCGTTGCGCGGCAAAGCTTACCTGCGCGGCAGCGCCGACCAGAAGGGCTGCGGAAAGGCCCGCCAGAAGAAATTTTTTCCCGTTCATCGTTTTTCCTTTCGTGTCGAGGAATGGTCAAACGATACGGCTGGCGGTCAGAAACGACCAATTAAACATCTGTAAGGCGGATGAAACTTTCGTAACCCGATCCTAATGAAACCTTAAACCAAAGATTTGAGAAAGGCCGTGAGGTCGTCGGTCACATAGTCGATGTGCTCGTCCTCGCCGGTGGTCTTTTCCCACCACTCGACGACGGTGCCCTCGAGGTTCTGCGGCACGAGCAGGACAGTCTTCATGCCGAGCGCCTTCGGCACGGTCAGATTGCGCGGCAGGTCTTCGAACATGGCTGCCCGCTTCGTGTCCACCCGGTTGAGGCTCATGAACTTGTCGTAGGTGCTGCCGGCCGGCTTCGGCACGTAATCGGCGGCGACAATGTCGAAAATATCGTCGAAGTGATCGAGGATGCCGAGGGCGCCGGCGGTCGCTTGTGCATGGCTGACGCTGCCATTGGTGAAGATGAACTTGCGCCCCGGCAGCGCCTTGATGGCGGCGGCCAGCTCCGGCTGCGGCATCAGCGCCGAATAGTCGATCGCATGTGCTTTCTCCAGGAAGTCGTTGGGGTCGATGCGATGATGGATCATCAGCCCCTGCAATGTCGTTCCGTGCTCAAGATAATACTGCTTTTGCAGCTTGCGAGCCTCATCCCGCTCCATCTGCAGGAGCGTTGAGACATAGGCTGTCATGTTTTTATCGATCTGCGCGAACAGATCGACATGATGCGGATAGAGCGTGTTGTCGAGGTCGAACACCCAGTCGCGGATATCGGAGAAATCGGCGGGCGTGGGCTGCGTCTTTGTCTGGGTCATGCCGGCCTTATGGCATGCGGTAGTACCCGAGGAAAAGCAAAATATGATTCCGGCGTAGGGGGCAAGATCGCGGACATTGCCGGGCATTCCAATGCAGGCTATGGTTTTGCAGGTTGATTTTCGGGGCTTTGCGCTAGTTGTCAGGTGGAAGAGGAGCCCCTGTTTCCTGGGTGCAAGGGGCAGGATGTGCCCGATCGGGCTTTTGCAAAGGGGGATGCGATGAGTCAGGTGGAAAAGGCAGAAGAGTTTGCCCGGTTGCATCGGAAGGGCGATCCGCTGGTCCTCTTCAACATATGGGACGCCGGTTCGGCCAAGGCAGTGACCGAAGCGGGCGCCAAGGCGCTGGCAACGGGAAGCTGGTCGATCGCGGCTGCCAATGGTTTCGGTGACGGCGAAGCGGTGCCGCTATCGCTGCTGGCGGTCATTACCCGCCTGATTTCGGTGACCAGCCACCTGCCGGTCTCCATCGATTTCGAGGGCGGTTACGCCTTGGAGCCTGATGCTGTCGCCGCCAATGTCGAAAAGATCATGGATCACGGCGCCATCGGCATCAATTTCGAAGATCAGGTGATCGGCGGTCGCGGCGTTCACCCGATCGAGACGCAGGTGCCGCGCATCCGCGCCATCCGCGAGATGGCCACCCGGCGGGAAATTCCGCTCTTCATAAACGCCCGCACCGATCTGTTTCTGCAGGAAAACGATACAGCGCATCACCAGCTGCTGCTCGATGAGGCCTATCGCCGCGCCGATGCCTTTGCCGAGGCCGGCGCCAGTGGCTTCTTCGC
>DASVPC010000034.1:0-11250 GCA_036383055.1 Rhizobium sp.
GAGCGGCAGACCGCCCGGATTCTTCTCCGATTTGACCATGATCGGCGGCACAGCGCCGATCAGTACTGCCTTGGAGACCCGGCCATGGCCGCCATATTGGGCAACGTAACGGGCAACTTCGCCGCCGCCGGTCGAATGTCCTACATGAATGGCACCCTTCAGGTCGAGATGCTCAGCCAAAGCCGCAACATCGGCGGCATAGGTATCCATCTCGTTGCCGGTCGCCGTCTGGCTCGAGCGGCCGTGGCCGCGGCGATCATGGGCGATGACGCGGAAACCCTTGTCGAGGAAAAACAGCATCTGCGCGTCCCAGTCGTCGGCACTCAACGGCCAGCCGTGGTGAAAGACGATGGGCTGGCCTGTTCCCCAGTCCTTGTAGAAGATCTGGGTTCCGTCCTTAGTCGTAATGGTGTTGCTGCTCATGGTCGTATCCTTCCCTTTCGAAGACTGCTTTGTTGCAGAGGCTTGTGCGGGTTGAGCGAAGGGCATGACAGCGGCCGTGGCGGCCAGACCTAATCCGGCCGTCATAACGCCCCGGCGGGTAGCTTGATTGATCGAGTTGCTCATTTCAATCTCCAATCATTTATATATCGCACGATTTGTTATTGCGATATAAATATACATAGGGGCAATTCCGGTCGCTGTCCATAAAAATTTATTGCAATATTGTATCGTGCAATAATAAATTGACCATGGATGACATGTCGGCATGACGCCTAGACGGTTGAACGCATGGAATCATCAAGTTCAGCCCCGAGCGATGCGCTTGGTCTGGAGGATGTTTCCGGCTGATTGTGTCAGGTGACGATGACTACTGTGCGGGCTTGTCCGCGAAATGCGCGACGGCGAACTCGGCCACCTTTTCGTTCGACGTCTTTGCGTCGTCAATCCAGAACGGGAAGATCTGCCATTGGTGGATCATGCCCGGCCGGATCTCGACAGTGACATCGACCCCTGCCTGACGCGCCTTGTCCTCCAGGCGCAGCGTATCGTCCAGCAGCGTTTCACGCGAACCGACCTGCAGCAGCAGTGGCGGAAAGCCGGTCATATTGGCATAAAGCGGTGATCTCTCCCAATTAACCGGGGATCGATCGCCGATATAGGCCTTGCGTATCAGCTCCAGCTCGCCCTTGCCCATGAAAGGATCGCTCCCGGCATTCGCGGTCATCGAGGCGCCCGTTGCGGCAAAATCGGTGACCGGGCTCATCGCCACCACGGCGGCCGGCAAAGGCCCCTTGAGCCGAAGCTGCCTGAGGGCAACCTCGATCGCCAGGGTTCCGCCGACGGATTCGCCGACGACCACGATATTCTCCGCTCGATATCCAGAGGCGAGAAGCCAGCGATAGGCCGCCAGCGCATCATCGAGCTGGGCGGGGAAACCATGCTCCGGTGTGAGACGATAGTCTATCAGCAAGACATCGGCGGATGCGGCCTTCGCGAGCGAGCCGGCGATATTGCGATGCGTCCTCAATGAGCCGCTATAAAAGCCGCCGCCATGGAGATAAAGGATCGCCCGCCGGCCGATCGGGTGATGCAGCCGCGCCGGCCAGATCAGATCGGCTTCAACCCCGTTGACATTGACATGACGAATCTGGACACGCGTCGGATCCGGCGTGGATGCCATCAACGTCTCGAAAGTACCGCGCCGCTGGCGGAGGTCCTGTATACCGTCGTAGGTCTGATGCAGCGCCGCGATCAGCTTATTGACCTGATCGGTCGAGGCGTTCGTTGACGGCGCGGGATCGAGCGCCTGAGCGGGTGAACCCAGCAGCAGCGAGGCGGCCACCGCCAGCGCCGCTGTCAGCCTCATCAAGAAAGGGGGCATGAAGAGAAATGACCGACGCCCATTCACACGATTGACCTTTCCGCTGCCGAGCCTGAAGGCAATATTGCTCTGTTCGGTTGCAACTGCCAACAGCTTCGTCCGTCTTCAGCCCTGGATATCGCCTATTTTTCAAAGCATCATGACAAGCCGAAGCACGCCGTCTCAGCCTGGGAAAATAAGGCCGACGACGGCAAAACGGCTGAAGACGCAGGACACAACTCTTCATCCTCGGGCACGCCACCCGAGGCTGCTCCTCTTCCGATCCCTCACCTCGAACAATCGGCCATGAATGAACTGGCCATTGTTGTCCAGCGGAAGCTTTACTGAGCGCTTTGGCTTCTCATAGCCTCGGAGAGATTGCCGGCTGCGAACCCGTCGAGACCCGTTGCAACGACCGATACCCGGAACACGCCATCAAGGGTTCTGTCAAAGATCGCTCCGACGACGATATCGGCATCATCGAGGACTTCATCGCGTATGCGGCTTGCGGCCTCATCCACCTCGAACAGCGTCATGTCCGTCCCGCCGGAAATGGAGATCAGCACGCCCCGCGCACCCTTCATGCTCATATCATCAAGAAGCGGGTTGGCAACGGCAGCCTCTGCCGCCCGCAGCGCACGACCCTCTCCGCTCGCTTCGCCCGTTCCCATCATGGCGCGGCCCATGCCTCGCATGACGGATTTCACGTCAGCGAAGTCGAGGTTGATGAGGCCTTCCTTGACGATCAGATCCGTGATGCAGCTGACGCCGGCGAACAGGACCCGGTCCGCGGTCACAAAGGCATTCGCAAAGGTGGTCGTGGCATCGGCAATGCGAAACAGGTTCTGGTTTGGAATGACGATGACAGTGTCCGCGCTTTCGCGGAGACGCTCGATACCCGCGTCAGCGGTCCGCATGCGTCGGTTACCTTCGAAGGTAAAGGGCTTGGTGACGACACCCACAGTGAGGATTCCAGCCTGCCGTGCCGCTTGAGCGATGATCGGGGCTGCGCCCGTGCCGGTGCCGCCACCCATTCCGGCCGTGATGAAGCACATATGTGTGCCCCGGAGGTGGTCCAGGATTTCATCAATGGATTCCTCGGCCGCGGCACGTCCGATTTCCGGCAGGGAGCCGGCACCAAGACCTTCGGTCACCTGGGTACCGAGCTGAATGCGCCGCGCTGCGCTCGACATTGCGAGCGCCTGCGCATCCGTATTTGCCGCAATAAATTCAACGCCTTGAAGCTCTTCCGCAATCATATTGTTGATCGCGTTGCCGCCGCCGCCGCCGACACCGACGATGGAAATCTTCGGTATCACTTCGGATAATGATGTGCGGATATCGGCCATGAAGGTCCCCTTGAATCAATTTCAATCGCGATCACCTGCCATTCGCGGGAACTGGCATAAAGCGATTCGCGAAAGCATAACGATCCTGATGAGGAACGCGTGAGCATTGCGGCATATGCTGGGCGACGTCCACAAGATATTGAATTTAACGCATGGCGATGGGCGGCATGTTAAAGCCCGCCCCCCGGATCAAACGCCGGGAGCCCGCAGCTATCAACGCAATTCTTAGCCAGCTGGCGTTAGATCGAGGCCAGGCGGGCGATGATGGCCTCTCGCTTCGTCCGCGAGCCGGCCAGGCGCTGCTTCGCCTTGGCAAGTATCTCGGCCGTCGCCTCTTCCGGCGTACCCGAATGAAACGGTGGCGCCGGCGCGTATTCCAGTGAGAGCTGGATCGTCTCGGCCTCCTCCTGGCCGCGGAGTGCCGCGACGACTGCCAGCCCGAAGTCGATACCGGCCGTCACCCCGCCGGCCGTGATGAGATTGCCGTCCCGAACGATACGGCCATTGGTCGGAATAACCCCGAAATGAGCAAGAAAATCATGGGCATTCCAATGCGTCGTCGCCTTCTTGCCCCTAAGCAGGCCGGCGGCGCCAAGAACGAGCGAGCCGGTGCAGACCGAGGTTACGAAACGAGCCTGCGCCGCCTGCGCACGAATGAAGGACAAGACAACCTCATCTTCGAGCAGCGCATTAACGCCACCGCCGCCTGGTATGCAGATGACGTCGAGCTGAGGGCAATCCTCGAAGGTCGTCGTCGGCTGCAACACCAGTTTCGTAGCCGAAATGATCGGCGCGACGTCCTTCCAGATCAGATGGACCTCGGCCCCTTCCGTCGAGGCGAATATCTCATAAGGGCCGGTCAGATCGAGTTGCTGAACGCCGGGAAAGGTGAGCAGGCCGAAGCGAATGGTCATATTCATCTCCAAAGGTTGACTTCGGCAAGCTTACCCGATCACTATCTGGCGCATTTGCCAAACTACCCTCATTTTGAGCCAAATCATGCGCCGCATCGAAATAGTCGCCTTCGAAAACGCCCAACTGCTCGACATAACCGGGCCGTTGCAGGTCTTTACCAGCGCCAATGAAGAAGCCCTCGCGGCTGGTCTGCCAAGGCCCTATGACGCAATTACCGTCGCAAAGAGTGGACAAACGGGGACAAGCTCGGGCCTAGCTCTAGCAACCGCGCCACTGCCCGACAGTAACTCTCCGATCGATACATTGATCGTTGCGGGCGGCTGGGGCGTCAACACGGCTTGCGAGGACGCAACTCTTATCGACTGGATCCGCCAGCGTTCGGCAAGGGCACGGCGGACGGCATCGGTCTGCAGCGGTGCCATTCTTCTCGCGGAGGCGGGACTGCTGGAGGGCAAACGCGCGGTGACCCATTGGAATCGCTGCACCGAGTTCTCCAAGCGCTTTCCGAATGTGAAGTTGGAACCCGATCCGATCTTCATTCAGGACGGAGCGATATGGACCTCGGCGGGCGTAACCGCCGGTATCGACCTGACCTTGGCGCTGGTCGAGGCGGATCTCGGCCGGAAACTGGCGCTGGCCGTCGCCCGAGAACTCGTCGTCTTCCTAAAACGGCCGGGCGGCCAGGCGCAGTTCAGCACCATGCTGACGCTGCAGGAAGGCGGCGAACGCTTCGATCGCCTGCACGGATGGATCATGGACAATCTGCGCGCGGACCTTTCGCTGCCAGCACTTGCCGATCAGGCCAACATGAGCGCGCGCAGCTTCTCCCGGCATTACCGTCAAGCGACGGGACGAACGCCGGCCAGGGCTGTGGAGGATATTCGCGTGGAGGCGGTGCGCCGACTTCTGGAACAGGGCGTTTCCGTCCGGCTGGCGCGGATGCGCTGCGGCTTCGGTTCGGAGGAGACCTTGCGGCGAAGCTTTCTGAGAAGCTTCGGCACAACGCCGCAAGCCTTTCGTGATCATTTCTGGTAGTTTAGTTACGCGACATGAACTTGCATCGAGGCATTTGCCCTCGCCTGACGAAGACTTCCCGATCGAAGGATGCCATGCTTACCTTGGAAACTTCACGGCTCATTTTCCGGCCTTGGCAAGACCGGGATCGCACACCATTCGCCGTCATCAATGCCGATCCAGAGACCCGTCAATATTATTATCCGAGCGTGCTCACGCCTGCGGAAACGGCCGCGATGATCGATGAGGCCAATGAGCAATTGGCGAGCGAAGGGTTCGGCTTTCTCGCCGTCGAGCGCAAGGCGGACGGCGCCTTGATTGGTGGAGCTGGTCTCTCGCGTCCCGGCCCTGAAGTTCCTGGCAACTTTCCGCTCGAGATCGGCTGGATTCTCGGACGCCCCTACTGGCGACAGGGCTATGCGACGGAAGTAAGTCACTGCTGCCTCGACTTCGCGTGGAAGGAATTGCAGGCAAACGAGGTGATCGGCTATACCTCGGCGATCAACACTCCGTCGCGCCGCGCTATGGAAAAGATCGGCATGGAGCATGTGACGGGAGCGGATTTTGACGATACGACCGTTCCCGTGGGCCATATCCTGCGCCCACATGTGCTCTATCGCATCGAGCGGCCCTCCAGTTAGGTGTTACGAATGCAGCTCAGGCGCCTGCTTTTCATTGCCGCAGCACTTCTGTTCGCGACCCAGGAAACGCGCGCCTCCGATGGGTTTTATGTCGATGCCGGTTCGACCCCTGCCATGTGGGTCCGCCAACATCCGAACGATCCCCGTGCCGCGCAGATCGCCGCGTCGATCGCGACCGTACCCATGGCGCGTTGGTTCGGCGACTGGAGCGGCGATATAAGCTTAGCTGCAAGGGCGTTTGTCGATAAGGCTGCGGCGAAAGACCAGACGCCAATTCTTGTTGCCTACGATATTCCCAACCGCGACTGCGCCGGTGAATCGGCCGGTGGGGCCGGTGGTGCTTCCGCCTATCGCAGCTGGATCGACGGATTCGCGCAAGGCATCGCCAAGCGAAAAGCGATCGTCATCGTCGAGCCGGACTCAATCGCCCAGATCGACTGCTTGAAAACCGCTGATGCGCGCCAGACCCGCCTTGCACTGCTGCGCTATGCCGTTTCCCGCCTTCATCTCAATGCGCCGGCGGCCGACATCTATCTCGATGCCGGAAATGTACACTGGGTTCCCGCCGCGACAATGGCTGCCCGTCTTGTCGAAGCCAACATAGGTGATGCGAAAGGCTTTGCGTTGAATGTATCGAATTTCTACACGACCGAGGAATCAGTTGCCTATGCAAAGGCAGTGAATGCCACCCTAGCTGATAAGCTCGGCCATCCGAAAGCAGTCGTCATCGACACCAGCCGCAACGGCAACGGATCCCACGGACAATGGTGCAACTCCGCAGGCGCCAAGCTTGGCGAGCGAACCCGCTTCCTGAACGGTCAGATATTGCTGGCCTGGATCAAGGTGCCGGGCAATTCCGACGGCAAATGCGGGATCGGATCGTCTTGGCGCGCAGGACTGTTCAGCCCGGAACTGGCTATCCGCTTGATCGACGGCAAGTGACAGACCCCGGCTATCGGCGAAACGATGCGGCCGTGTGCCGCGCCGGCAATCGGTCTCCCTCGCCAAAGATCCGGTTTCGCAGCGATCCCTCACCGTAAGCCGTCTTGTAGAGGCCGCGATCCTGCAGGGCAGGCACGACGATGTCGATGAAGTCCTCGTAGCTCTCCGGCGTCACTGTTCGCGTCAGATTGAACCCGTCGATCTCGCCTTCGGTGATCCAGCTTTCGAGCTCATCGGCGATATCGCGGGCATCACCGACAATGACGGGATAACGGCCGCCGACAGCGAGCTCCTTCAGCAATTGCCGCTTCGTCCAGCCGCGCTGCTGCGCGAGCTGCGTTGCCGACTGGATGGCGTTCGACGTGCCGTAGGAAATTGGGTCGTCGAGTTCGTAGCGGGAGAAATCGATACCGGTGCTGGCTGCAAAATGCGCCAGTCCCGCTTCCGGGCTCGCATGGTGCAGATAGTCCTCGTATTTTTCCCGCGCCGCCTGCCGCGAGCGATCCGGGATCACAGTGATACCGACAAATATCTTCACGTCCTCCGGTCGCCGCCCCGCCTCGACGACCGCCTGTCTCAGAATGCGCGACGTATTCCGTGCCGCACTCTTATCGGTCGCGGTGATGAAGACGCATTCGGCGTGCCTGGCCGCGAACTGGCGGCCGCGCCCTGATGTGCCTGCCTGATAAAGCACCGGCGTCCGCTGGATGGAGGGCTCCGAGAGATGGTAGCCGTCGACCTGATAGAAGGGTCCGCGATGGTGGATCGGCCGCACCTTGGCGGGATCGGCGAAAATCCGCGCCTGCCGATCGGCGCGCACCGCGTCATCGTCCCAGCTTCCCTCCCAAAGCTTGTAGAGCACCTCCAGATAATCGTCGGCGCGGTCATAGCGACTATCGTGATCTGCCTGCCCGTCCTGGCCGAGGGCGCGTGCGGCGCTGTCGAGATAGCCGGTGACGATGTTCCAGCCGATGCGGCCGCCGGTCAGATGGTCGAGCGTCGACATCCGGCGAGCGAAGAGATAGGGCGCATCGGAATTGAGATTGACGGTAATGCCGAAGCCGAGATGGCGCGTCACCGCCGCCATGCCGGAGACCAGAAGCAGCGGATCATTGACCGGAAGCTGGATGGATTCGCGCAGCGTCAGGTCGACGGAGCTTTGATAGATATCATAGACGCCAACGATATCGGCGATGAATATGCCGTCGAACAGGCCACGTTCCAGCGTTTTGGCTAGCGACGTCCAGTAGTCCAGCGTCTTGTATTGATCCGATCGGTCGCGCGGGTGCGTCCAGAGGCCATGATTGATATGGCCGACGGAGTTCATGTTGAAGGCGTTGAGGAGGATCTGCTTCTTCATGGCTTCGATGACCTAGATCGCGCCATGGCGCGGCGGCAACTTGCCGTTCAGATAGTAGTTGCCGACCGCCTGATATTTCCAACGCACCGGATCATGCAGCGTGTGTGTCCGCACATTACGCCAGTAACGATCGAGATTATCCTCCGCCAGCGTCGAGGACGTGCCGGAAAGCTCGAACAGCTTGTTGGCGGCGAGCAGCCCGGCCTTCGTCGCCAGTATTTTCGCTTCCGCCACGGCGATCGAGGCGCGCGCCACGCTCTCCTCCGTCAAATCGGCCTGCGCAGCATCGACTTCAGCTGCCGCGCGGTCGAGCAGGGCTTGCGCCGCCCGCAGCCGCAGCCAGACATTCCCGACCTGATGCAGCGTCAACGGATCGTCGGATGCGCGATCGACCTTGGCGTCGAGCCAGGGACGGGCGCGCTCACGGATGAAGCGCAGCATCTCCTGATACGCACCGAAGCCGATTCCGAGATCGATGGCCGCATGCATGATCTGTGCAAACGGCCCAATGGTCGTCGGCCGTTCGAAAGAGCTCTGGAATGGCACGACCCATTCGGGCTCTACCCTGACCCGCTCGAACAATACAGTGCCGCTACCCGTCACACGCTGTCCGAAACCATCCCAGTCATCATGAATGGTGACCCCGGGCGCATTCCGGGGCACGAAGGCGAGATAGGTGACGGGAGCCCCCTCTTCCTCGGCAACGAGGAGGGTCGGTATCCAATGGGCGTAGATCGCGCCCGTGCAATAGAACTTCTTTCCGTCGACATACCAGCCGCCGGGATCGCGCACGAGCCGGGTGCGGCGTTTGAAGTCACGCTGGCCGATTTCGGCAAGCGCATTGCCCAGCCGCTCACCGGCCAGCACGCGCTCGTAGAAGAAAGCCTTCTGTTCCGCGCTGCCGCCAACACGAAGCACCTCCAGCGCGTAATAATGGTTCTGCGGAATCTGCGACAGCGACCCGTCGGCAGCACCGATGGTGACGATCGTCTGCGCGACGGTCTTTGCCGAGACGCCGGCCCCGCCGTACTCACGGGGAATGGTAATCCCCCAGAGACCGCTGGTGCTGTACTGGTCGAGTTCCGCCCAGGGCAGAAGCCGCTCGCTGTCACGCGACGAGGCAGTCGTTGCAAAGCCGGCGGCGAGCCGTTCCGCGACCTCAAGCGCCTGCGCATCATCGCGGATGATATCGGCGGGACGACTTGGCGGCGGCGCGGGCGAAGCCGGCTGAGGGGAGTTGATCTCGGTCATGTCGCTCTCGCGCTCCTAATTCCACTGATGACGGGCGGGAAAGATACCGTTGAGCTGGTAGTTGCCGAGCAGGTGATACTTCCAGCGCACCGGATCATGCAGCGTGTGCACGCGCGCATTGCGCCAATGCCGGTCGAGATTATGCCCGGCGCGGGTTGCAGCCGAGCCTGCCAGATCAAAGAGCTTCTCGGTTGCCTCAAGCGCGATCTCCGTCGTCAGGATTTTTGCTTCGGCCACCGCTGCCGACGCCCGCGCGCTGGATGCCTCGGTGATTGGCGCACGCGCTACTTCGTCGAGCACCTCGCCGGCGGCATAGAGCAACGCCTGCGCGGCATGAAGCTCGGTGTAGAGATGGCCGATCTCGTGAATGATGGTCGGATCGTCGCTTGCCGATTGCAGACCGGAATCCATCCACGGACGCGCATAGTCCTTGACGAAAGTAACCGTGTCCTCGATCGCGGCCCTGGCGATACCGGCATCGATCGCCACCTGGATGAGCTGCGAGATCGGTCCGGTTATGGCCGGACGGTCAGCAAGCTGCCAGACGGGAAAGACCTGTTCGCCGCTGATCGCAACATCGGTGAATTCCACCGTGCCGCTGGCCGTCGTCCGCTGGCCGAAGGAAGACCAGTCGTCGATGACATCGACGCCGGCGGCGTCATAGGGCGCCCAGACCTGAACAGCGCGGCCCTCGTCATCGACGGCGCGTGTCGGGATCCAGTGCGCGAAGAGCGCTCCCGTCGAATAGAAACGCCGACCGGCGAGCCGCAGCCCGTCAGGCGTCTGGCGCAGGCGCGTCGTGCTGACATTGACTGCATTGCGGCCGCGTTCCGGCCCGGCATTGCCGACGCGATAACCCCGGAGAATATCGCCATAGAAGCGGCGCTTCTGCTCTTCAGTACCGATCTCGCGCAACAGCGACAGCACGCCGAACTGATTCTGCGGTATCTGGCCAAGCGCCGGATCAGCCGCACAGAGGATCTCGAAGACCTTGGCAAGCGTGACGTGGGACACTTCAGCGCCACCATAGGCGTTCGGGACGGTAATGCCGCCAAGGCCGCTTTCCGTATAGAGGTCGATCTCTTCCCACGGGAGCCGCCGCTCGCGATCGCGTTCAGACGCTCCTGTCCGGAATTTTTCGGCAAGCGCCTCGGCAGCCTTGATCGCCTGATCGTCGGTTTCGATGAGGCGAGGCGGCCAAGGTGGTGCCGGCCGGCGCGGCTCCGTCTTTTTGGCGGGAATGGTGGTCGAGCCCGTGGGGAAGGCATCGGTCATGCAAAACTCCTGAAAAATCGTCAGCGCGCCCGCAGGCGGCTAACGGCATAATCGCCGGCGAACTGCACAAGGCAGACCAGCGCGATAAGGACGACGATGACCATGGCCATCACGGTCGTGTCGTAGCGTTGATAGCCATAGCGGATCGCCATATCGCCGAGACCGCCGGCACCGATGGCGCCTGCCATGGCCGAGGCGCCGATCATGCTCACGATGGTGATGGTGAAGCCGCCGACGATGCCAGGCAGCGCTTCCGGCAGAAGCACATGGCGGACGATATGCCAGCGACGGCAACCGATCGCCTGCGCCGCCTCGATCAACCCGCCATCGACCTCGCGCAGGCTGACCTCGGCAATGCGGGCGAAGAACGGCGTGGCGCTGATGGACAAAGGCACGATCGCCGCCCAGATGCCGATCGTGGTGCCGGTCAACAACTTCGTCAACGGCAGCAGCGCGACCAGAAGCACGATAAAAGGCGTGGCGCGAAAACCATTGATGAGTGCTGCCAGCAGCCGGTTGAGGCGCGGCGTATGGATAAGGCCATCTGGCCCCGACAGCACCAGGAACACCGCCAGCGGAATACCGATCGCAAGGGCGAAGACGGCGGAGACGCCGACCATGACGATGGTGTCGAGCAATGCTTGCCACAGGCGTTCATACATCAGCGTCGACATAGCCCAATATCCTTGTTTCATGCGC
>DASVPC010000035.1:0-16347 GCA_036383055.1 Rhizobium sp.
GGCGAATACGGACAAAAGCCCCTCGCCTGCCGACGAGAAAATCGGGCGGAAAAGCGCATGGTGCGCCTGATTTGTCAAGGCTCGAAGCACTGTGCAGCTGGTTTAATACTGCTTTCGTCATGTTCCAACCACCTCCACCCCCAGTAGCCGATGCGGTGGTTTGGCTACCTCAGTGCTATTGCTGAACACCACGCTCAACTTTAAACAGATGAGCATAGTCTCGCATCCCCGGAGCCCCGCATGCCGATCCTCACCCGCCGCAATCTCCTGAAAGCCTCCGCCGTCGCCGGTGCCTATGGTGTTGGGCTTGGCTTCGCCGGCAAGTTCGGCGGCAGGGCGCTGGCGGCGGAACCGCAGGTGTTGAAGACCATGAAGACCCAGGCCAGCCTGGCGGATAGCGGCGCGACCAGGGATGTGCTGACCTATGGCGATGCGGGCCAGCCGCCGGTCGTCCGCATGAGGAAGGGCGATCCTTTCGCCGCGCGACTGATCAACGGCATCGACGACCCCACGACGATCCACTGGCATGGCATCCGACTGCCCAACCAGATGGATGGCGTGCCCTTTCTGACGCAGCCCTATGTCTATACCGGCGACCACTTCGATTACGCCTTCACGCCCCCGGACGCCGGCACCTTCTGGTATCATCCGCATTGCAACACTCTGATCCAGATGGGCCACGGCATGACGGGCGTCATCGTGGTGGAAAATCCGAAGGATCCCACGTTCGATTCGGAAGTGGTGCTCAATCTGCGCGACTGGCGACTCGGCGGCGACGGTCAGTTCATCGCCCAATTCCGCCCGCGCGATTCCGCCAAATCCGGCACCTACGGGACGGTGCGGACCGCCAACTGGCAGCAGCAGCCGCAATATGATGCGCCCTCCGGCGGGCTGGTGCGGCTGCGGCTTGCCATTACCGACGTCACGCGGATCTATTCCTTCCGCATGGATGGAGCCCGGGCGACGGTGATCGCCATCGACGGCAATCCGGTGCCCGAGCGTTTTCCGCTGGATCTATTGCAGCTCGGCCCTGGCCAGCGCCTGGAACTGGCCGTGCGGATGCCGGACGAGGAAGGCGCGATCGTCAAGCTGGAGGATATCCGGGGCACCACTCCGAAGGTGCTTGCGACATTGCGCTCGGTCGGCAGCTCGCTGAAGCGCGATGTCCGCGATTTGGCGCCTCTGGAGGATAACCCCGTCGCAAAGACCGATATCGGTGCCGCGCAGCATATCCCGCTCATCCTCAGCGCTACGGCGGAGAATACGTCCGCCGACAGCATCTGCGGATCGCTCGGCTATAGTTTCTGGGCGATCAACAAGGTGCCGTGGCCGGGCGACACGCCCGATCCGACAGCACCGCTGGCCGAACTGAAGCTCGGCAAGAGCTATGTCCTCGACATGGAAAATGTGACGCCACATGCCCATCCGATCCATCTACACGGGATGAGCTTCACCGTGCTCTCTTCCTCGACCCGGCAGGTGCCGCCCTTCGTCTCCGACACCTACCTGATCCAGCCGGACGAAAAGGTGCAGCTCGGCTTCGTCGCCGACAATCCAGGCGACTGGCTGCTGCATTGCCACATCATCGAGCATCAGAAGACGGGCATGACCAGTTACATGCGCGTAGCGTAAGAGCAGTGGCCTTTTCGACGATTTTTCCGAAAAGCGGAATGCTGTGAGATACTTCGTCTCTCCACGTATTGACATATCCGGCCGAAAGGAGAAGGAAGATTAACAAACTATTTTACCGATGAATGTGTTGATATGATCGAAACTACCGCCCAGTTAGAGGCGGCCTGCCAAGAGCTGGCCAAGTCAGAATTCATTACCATCGACACCGAATTCCTGCGCGAGACGACATTCTGGCCGGAGCTTTGCCTGATTCAGATGGCAAGCCCGACAACAGAAGTGCTGGTTGATCCGCTGGCTAAGGGCCTCGACTTGAAACCCTTCTTCGAGCTGATGGCCAATTCTGCCGTCATGAAGGTGTTCCACGCCGCCCGTCAGGACATCGAAATCATCTTCAATCGCGGCAATCTCATTCCGCATCCGATCTTCGACACGCAGGTGGCCGCCATGGTTTGCGGCTTCGGCGATTCGGTCTCCTACGACCAGCTGGTCAGCCGCATCAAGAATATCCAAATCGACAAGTCCTCGCGCTTCACCGACTGGAGCCGCCGGCCGCTGTCGGAAAAGCAGCTCGACTATGCGCTCGCCGACGTCACCCATCTGCGCGATGTCTATCTCTCGCTGAAGGAGCAGCTCGAGCGCGAAGGCCGCGCCTCCTGGCTGCTTGAGGAGATGGCGATCCTCGAGGCGCGCGAGACCTACGACCTGCATCCCGATGACGCCTGGCAGCGGCTGAAGATGCGGCTGCGCAAGCCGCAGGAACTGGCCGTGCTGAAATATGTCGCCGCCTGGCGCGAACGCGAAGCACGCGCCCGCAACGTGCCGCGTGCCCGCGTGCTGAAGGACGATGCCATCTACGAAATCGCCCAGCAGCAGCCAAAGGATACGGAAGCGCTCGCCCGGCTGCGCACCATCCCCAAGGGTTGGGAGCGTTCAGCCTCGGGCGCCGCCGTACTGGAAGCGATCAATCAGGCGCTCGCACTACCCAAGGCCGACATGCCACATGCACCGCGTCATCAGCAGGCTCCCGAGGGCACTGCCGCCGCCGCCGAACTGCTGAAGGTTCTGCTGAAGCTCACCGCCGAAAAGCATGGCGTCGCTCCGAAGGTCATCGCCAACAGCGAGGATCTGGACAAGATCGCCGCCGAAGGCGAGAAGGCCGATGTCGCCGCCCTCACGGGCTGGCGGCGCGATCTCTTCGGCGAGACGGCGCTGCAACTCATCCAGGGGCAGGTCGCCTTGCGCTTCGTCGGCAAACGGGTCGAGACGGTCGCCCTGTAATCGCGGTGCGCTCTTTTCCGGCCGCAACCACGAATACGCCGTAAATCTCTTGGAATGAACGCTTGGCGTCATCATATCCTTGATGACGTATAGTCTTTGCCGAAACGCTTCGCTTTTGGCAGTATGCGTCATCTCTGGGTGGGCCGACCGAATGGGAACGTTGCCTTCAATACGTAACTGGATCCTGACGGTGCTCTTCGTCGCCGGAAGCGGCGTTGCCTATGGCAAGATGTTTTTCCCGGAAGCGCCCATGTACATCGGCGCAGTCTTCGCAGTGTTCACCGGGATGCCGCTTTTGGCCTTTGAGCGCCGCATGATCCTGCCGCGCCTGAACCACTGGATGCATCGCCTGCCCACGCCAGCCTTCATCGCCTCCGCGCTCATCGTCGATTTCGCCCTGATCGCCACCGGCTTTGCGATCGCCGGTAGCCTGATGAAATCCGTGGGGCTGATAAACGGCTCCTGGGCCGACGTGACGCTGCTGCAGATCAACGTCTATCTCTATGCTGTGGCGGTGACGGCGATCGTCATCTTTATCGGGCGCGTCCGCGAACTGCTCGGCCGCGACGTCTTCCTCAGCCTGTTGACCGGCCGTTATCGCAATCCGGTGCAGGAAGAGCGCGTGTTTCTGTTCATCGACCTTGTCGGCTCGACGGCGTTTGCCGAAGAGCATGGCGACCTCAAGGCGCAGGAATTCCTCGGCTCGCTGTTCAGCGCCTTCGCGGAGCCAGTGCGGCGACACAAGGGCGCGATCGACGATTATATCGGTGACGCCGCCATCATCACCTGGCCGCTGGAGCGCGGTATCAAGGATGCCCGCTGCGTGCGCTGCGTCTTCGATATCCTGGCCGACATCGAGGCAAACGCGGAGAAATGGCTGAAGTCCTATGGTCGGGTGCCGCGCCTCCGGGCAGCGTTACACGGCGGGAATATCGTCACCGCCGAAATTGGCGTCGATCATCACAAGATCGCCTATTTCGGCGACACGGTGAACACCACGGCAAGGCTGGAATCCTTCTGCAAGACACTGGAACGTCAGGTGCTGATCTCGACCGATCTCGCACGGCAACTGGAACTTCCCGATGGGGTCATCAAAGAAGATCTTGGCGACCATGCCGTTCGCGGACGCGACCAGACACTCGGCGTCATCGCGCTACATATGCAGAGGCGCGCAGCGCCGCAGGCCATCAGTGGTGTGCAGTAGGCAGGTCTTCATCGGGCGCCAACGAACTACAGCCCATGAGTTGTGCATCGTCACCAAAGCTTCACTTAAGCGTTAATTCGCCGACATAGCTCGCCTGTTAAGCGAGGGTTGTCTTGCCAACCCAAGCCAACAAGGTGACATGATGACCCGAATTCTTTTCGCTTCCACGGCACTTTTTGTTCTGATGGCTGCCTCGGTTCAGGCCGATGAGCAGCAGTTTCCCGCCAAGCTGACCTCGCAGGCCATTCTTCCGGCCAATACCATGGTCGCAGCCCCCGCCGATGCACCCGAATTCCTGAAGACCTCCGGAAAATTCACCACGCCGGACCGCAAGCGCACCGAAGCTCTCGGCACGGTTCCGGGTAAGGACGGCGCCCGTGTGACCGACCTGAAGCTGCCTTTCGACGGCCAACCGATCCAGGGCTTCTCCGGCATCAAGTCCATGCCCGACGGCAGCTTCTGGACGCTGTCAGACAACGGCTTCGGCTCCAAGCAGAATTCAAGCGATGCCATGCTGTTCCTCCATCAGCTCAAATTCGACTGGGAGAATGGCAAGGTCGACGTCGTCAAGAATCTGTTCCTGTCCGATCCGAACAAGAAAGCCCCCTTCCCGATCATCCTTGAAGGCTCGAATACACGGTATCTGACGGGCGCCGATTTCGACGTCGAATCGATCCAGCCCGTCGCCGACGGCTTCTGGATCGGCGATGAATTCGGCCCCTATCTGCTGAAATTCGACACATCAGGCCAACTGACCGACGTCTTCCCAACCACGCTCGACGGCAAGCCGGTGATGTCTCCCGACAACGCCCTATTGCAGCTTCCGGGTAACCCCACGCAGAAGATGCCCGCCTTCAACCTGAAGCGCTCCGGCGGCTTCGAAGGTCTCGCTTTGTCCAAGGACGGAACGAAGCTCTATGGCCTGCTGGAAGGCGCGCTCTACAAGGACGACGGCCAGATGGAGAGCGTCGACGGCCATACAGCCATCCGCGTCATCGAGTTCGACGTCGCCTCGAAAAGCTGGACCGGCCGCAGCTGGCTCTATCCTTTCGCGGACAAGGGCGTATCGATCGGCGACTTCAACATGCTGGACGACAAGACCGCCCTGGTGATCGAGCGCGACAACGGTGCCGGCACCAAGGACAAGGCCTGCGCCGATCCGAAGCAGCCGAAGCCCGATTGCTTCGAGGCTCCGGCTGAGCTGAAGCGCGTCTACAAGATCGAATTCAGCGACGCCAATGTCGGCAAGGCCGTGCGCAAGATCGGCTACATCGACCTGCTGCGTATCGAAGATCCGGATCACAAGCGCCGCCAGGGCCGTGGTGACGGCTTCTACGATATGCCGTTCGTCACCATCGAGAATGTCGACCGCGTCGATGCCACCCACATCATCATTGGCAACGACAACAACCTGCCCTTCTCAGCCGGCCGCGCCGTCGACAAGGCCGACGACAACGAGTTCAGCATTCTCGAAGTTGGCGATTTCCTGAACGCGAAGTAAAAAACCCGCCTTCTCCCCTCGGGGAGAAGGCTTTTCTATTCAAAGCGGAATGCCAGCCGCCGGTTCGTCAGTTTGGCGAGCTGCTGCAGCCGGCCGTCCAGCCGTTCGCCGGCAAAATCGTGATACTCGGCCGGAACGACGAATTCGAGATCCAGATCCGGGCTTGACGAGCGGCGGATCGACAGGTTGCGCACAATGCCCGGCATCGATGCCGAAAACAGATAGACGACGCGCAAAAGGCCGCCGAGCAGCTTGGCGCGCTCGATGAGCTGCGGCGTGGCGATCGTCGCCAGCGGCTCGGTTGCGCCGTCGTCGTGCAGGCCTTCGAAACGATAGTAGTTGGCGAGTGCGATGAAGGCGCGGCCGGCATGGGTGATGCCAACAAAGGACGTGTGGGCGATGATGTTCAGCGCCTGCAGGCCGCGATAATCCGGATGGGCGCGCCAGCTGATATCGGCAAGCAGGCAGGCGGCCTGACGATAGCGGCTCTCCTCTTCCGTCTCCGTGATGCCGAAGAAGGGCATCATCCGGCCGGTCCATTCGGCAAGCTCGCGGGCATGCTCCGGCGAGCGGGCACGCAGGATGGCAAGCTCACCGGCCGCCGTCAGCAGCGGGTCGCTATTGCGCTCGGCTTCAGTCAGCAGCGAATAGAGATAGCCTTCACGCACGCCCTGGGCCGAGAATGTCACGACCGATGGCTTCATCGCCGCCAGCACTTCCCGCATCGCCACCGCACCGAAGGGCAGCAGCGAACGGCGGTGCTTGGAAATCGACAGGAATGCGGGATCCCGCGTTTCCTTGGCTTCGCCGATCTGATCGAGGAAGCGCATCATCTCATCAAGCGGCACTTCATAACCCTGCATCATGTGCAGCGGATATTTGCGGATTTCCATGTGCAGCTTGGCGATATTTCGCCAGGTGCCGCCGACCGCGTAGAAGGTGCGGCCCTCGCCCTGGCTGAGCAGCTTCGCCGTCTTCACATGCTTGCGGGCAAAGCTGCGGGCTTTCTCGATCGAGCCGTTGGCATATTCCGACAGCCTGAGACCGCCGAGCGGCAGGGTGATGCCCTTGCCGATCTCCCTGTCCTTGATGTCGATCAATTCGAGCGAACCGCCGCCGAGATCACCGGCAATGCCGTCCGGATGGAAAAAGCCGCTGACGATGCCGAGCGCCGAAAACCGCGCCTCTTCCTCGCCCGACAGCACGCGGACCTTGCGCTGCAAGATCGTTTCGGCCTGGTGGATGAATTCGGGACCGTTGCTCGCTTCGCGGGCGGCAGCCGTTGCCAGAACATAGATGGTCGATGCGCGCGCCTGGTCGGACAGCGCCTTGAACCGGTGCAGGGCGGCGAGAGCGCGCGCGACGCTCTCCTCGTCCATTTTTCCGGTCAAGGCTATGCCCTTGCCGAGGCCGCACAGCACCTTCTCGTTGAAAAGAATGGTCGGCGACCGCGAATGGCCCTCATAGACGACAAGACGAACGGAGTTCGACCCGATATCGACAACGGAGACCGGGGCTATACCGGGAAGGCGCCCCTGGGCTTCTGATTCAACCATGCAGGTCCAGTTATTTCTTGCGGCCCGACAACAGCCCGGCGATCAGTTTCGGCGCACTGGATTTCAGAGCTTCACCACGGCCGGACAGGCTGGGATTGGTCATGAAATACTGCTGCGCGTTGAACGGCTCTTTCCCCGCGCGCACCTCAGTACGCCTCGAAGTACCGTCCGGCAATATCTCGTAGCTCTGCTGATTGTCAATGATGTTGCCCAGCATGATCTGTGAAAGAACTTGCTCATGCACGGTCTTGTTGGTCAGCGGCACGAGAGTTTCGACACGTCGATCCAGGTTTCTCGGCATCATGTCGGCCGAGCCGATATAAACCAGCGCCTTGTCCGACGGCAGGCCCTGGCCATTGCCGAAACAGAAGATGCGGCTGTGCTCGAGGAAGCGGCCAATGATCGACTTGACGCGGATATTTTCGGACAGACCCGGCACCTGCGGACGCAGGCAGCAGATGCCACGTATGACGAGATCGATCTCAACACCGGCGTTGCTGGCGCGATAGAGCGCATCAATGATGTCGGGATCAACAAGCGAATTCATCTTCATCCAGATCGCCGCCGGCTTACCGCTCTTGGCGTGCTCGATTTCCTCCTCGATATGCTGGAGGATGCGCGGGCGCAGCGTATAGGGCGAAACGGCGATCTTCGTGCTCGGCTCCGGCTCGCCATAGCCGGTGATGAAGTTGAAGATGTTCGCCATGTCGTGGGCGATCTTCGGGTCGCAGGTGAAGTAGGACAGGTCCGTATAGATCTTGGCGGTGATCGGGTGGTAGTTGCCGGTGCCTAGATGGCAATAGGTGCGCAGCTTACCGTCTTCGCGGCGCACGACCATCGACATCTTCGAATGTGTCTTGAGTTCGATGAAGCCGAAGACGACCTGCACACCGGCGCGCTCCAGGTCTCGCGCCCAGCGGATGTTGGCTTCTTCGTCGAAGCGGGCTTTGAGTTCCACCAGTGCGGTCACGGACTTGCCCAGATCGGCGGCGTCGATCAGTGCACGCACGATCGGGCTGTCGTTGGAGGTGCGGTACAGCGTCTGCTTTATCGCCAGAACGTCAGGGTCGCGCGCAGCCTGGAGCAGGAACTGGACCACCACGTCGAAGGATTCGTAGGGATGGTGGACCACCATGTCCTTTTCGCGGATAGCGGCGAAGCAGTCGCCGGCATGTTCGCGGACGCGCTCAGGAAATCGCGCATTGTAAGGCTCGAAGCGCAGATCGTCGCGCGGCGCCTTGCAGATCTCGGACAGAGTGTTGAGCGCCAACAGGCCCGGCAGAACGGCGATGCGGTTTTCCGGCACGTTCAGCGATTCCACCACGAACTGACGCAGTTCGAGCGGCATCTCGGAGTCCGTTTCGATGCGGATCACCGATCCACGGCGGCGACGCTTCAGCGCCGTCTCGAAGAAGCGCACCAGATCTTCGGCTTCTTCCTCGACTTCGATATCGCTGTCACGGATGAGGCGGAACGTACCCGAGCCCTGCACTTCATAGCCGGGATAGAGACGCTGAATGAAGATGTTCACGACATCTTCGAGCGTGATGTAGCGGATGACGTTGCTGGCGTCCGGCAGGCGAACAAAACGGTCGAGCGCCGGCGGCAGGCGCAGAAGCGCGGTCATCGGCTCGCGGCCGTTCATGCTGTTCAGCTGCAACGCGATCGAGAAGCCGAGGTTCGGAATGAACGGGAACGGATGCGCCGGGTCGATGGAGAGTGGCGTCAGAACCGGGAAGATCGCCTGTTCGAATTCATTGGCGAGCCAGACCCGGTCGGCCTCGGACAGAGCCGGCGGGCGAACGATCAGAATGTCTTCCTTGGCGAGATACTGTTGCAGCACGGCAAGCGATGCCTGCTGTTCCATCTGCAGGTTGTCGATCTCGCGCAGGATATCGTCGAGCTGTTCGGCCGGCGTCTTGCCGTCCGGCGTACGCACCAGGATCTTCTGGCGGACCTGGCCCTCGAGGCCGGCGACGCGCACCATGAAGAACTCATCGAGATTGGCGGCGGAAATGGAAAGGAAACGGATGCGTTCCAGCAGCGGATGCGCCGTGTTCAGCGTCTCCTCGAGGACGCGGCGATTGAACTGCAGCCAGGAGAATTCGCGGTTGATGAAGCGTTCCGGGCTGCTCAGCAGCTCGTTGATCGGCGGCGCAGCCTCCGGGGCTTGCTGGTTGGCTTCCTGATGTTCCGTTACTGCCGAGTCCATGTTCCACCTACCCTCATCTGAGAACCTTGCCACGTATAGCAGTTTGACGACGGAACTGTGACAGTTCACCTGTCGCTCAATCTGCCGGGCCGGAATTGCCCAATTCATTCAAGACTTCAGCGGCCAGTATGCGTGTAATTCTCGTGCCGCGGCCAAGCGCCAGCCGGTCCAGCCGGTCGACGATCAACTGCGCGGCATTCAGGGACCGCTCCATCCGATTGACGATATAAAGGACAAGTTTGTCATCGATATAAAGCTGCCGGTCGGCAAAGAGCTTTACGATCACCTGCGACAATAATTCTTCATCCGGCTCGCCGATCTCGACGACGGTCGCCGCTTTCAGCCGCGAGCGCAGGTCGGGGAGTGTGACCGGCCAGGACATCGGCCAAAGCCTGCTTGTCATCAGCAGGCCCGTGCCGTTTTCCCGGACGCTGTTGATGACGTGAAAAAGCTCGGTGTCGTCGAAGCCCAGGCGATCGACGTCTTCAAAGATAACCGGTCCATGGGCTGCTATGACGGCTGCGTCCGAGCCGGCTTTCGGATGGATCGGGACGGCGCCGCTTCTCTCGCACCAGATGCTGGCGAGATGCGATTTCCCGGAGCCGACCGGGCCGGCAAGAATGACCACTGGCGATGGCCATTGCGGCCAGGAATCGACGATCCTCACCGCCGCGCTCAAGGGATCGGCGACCAGCAGGTCGTCGCGGCCGCTCGCGGCGTCATGGGTAAAAGCCAAGGGTAGCTGTTCGGCGGGCTTGCGCCTCAAATCAGCGTTCTTCACATCGGTCATGTCTAGTTTTTCTCAGGATTGCCGGCCTTGGCTCCGCGCACCTTACCGGCTTCCGAGTGTCCATAATAAAGGTCGCTCTGAAGGTACCGCGAAAGGGCAAAGCGAACAAGCACGCCGCAGGCGGCGGCCGCCGGAACGGCGACCAGCAGGCCGACGAAACCGAAGAGCGCGCCGAAGGCGAAAAGCGCGAACATCAGCCAGACCGGATGCAGGCCGACACTTTCGCCGACCAGCTTGGGCTGCAATATATTGCCTTCGAGGAACTGGCCGGTGAAGAAGACGGCAAGCGTGAGGCCGACCCAGATATAATCCGGCCAGAACTGCACCAGCGCGACACTGACCGCGATGAACAGACCGACCAGGGAGCCGACATAGGGAATGAAGCTGATCATGCCGGCGAAGAGGCCGATCAGCAGACCGAAATTCAGGCCGACCAGCGACAGGCCGACGCCGTAATAGATGCCGAGGATAATGCAGAGCGAGCCCTGGCCACGGATGAAGCCGGCGATCGACTGATCGATCTCCGTGGCAATCTGGCGAACAGTGGCGACGTGATCGCGCGGCACCCAGGCATCGACCTTGGCGATCATGCGATCCCAGTCGAGCAATATATAGAAGGCAACGACGGGCGTGATGACCATCAGAGACAGAATATTGACCAGCGCCTTGCCGGAACTCCAGATCTGCGCGAAGAGGCCGCCGACAAAGCTCAGCCCGTCCGACATGATATTGGAGATATTGTCCTTGATGGCGCCAATCTGATTGCGGATCCAGTCCGGCAGCACCATCGTCTGGGTCTTGGCGATGAGCTGCTGAAG
The DNA here is from genome assembly GCA_036383055.1 of Rhizobium sp. Taxonomy (GTDB): domain Bacteria; phylum Pseudomonadota; class Alphaproteobacteria; order Rhizobiales; family Rhizobiaceae; genus Rhizobium. Next base: position 10,992 of record DASVPC010000035.1, read on the forward strand.
CTGCTGCACATAGCCCGGTATATGCTGGACGAAATCATTGAACTGATTGATGATGATCGGAATGAAGATCGTCAGCGCCAGGGCGAAGACCAGCACGAAGGCAACCAGAATGACGATCGTCGCCATCAGACGGCTGAGGCCGACCCTCTCCAGCCGGTCCGCCACCGGATCGAGGAAATAGGCAATCGACATGCCGGCGATGAAGGGCAAGAGGATCGAGCTGAAGAGGTAGAGAAAGACGATAAAGCCGATGAGCACGATCAGCCAGAAGGTGACCTGACGCTTGAGGCTTGTCCCGCTGACTTGTTGCTTCATCGTCGTCCCCACTGCTCGTCACCCTGCTACCGCTCGCTTAGGACATAGGATGATGCCGCAATTATGGTCAAGCCTGTGGCCGGAAATCAGGCCTCAGGCACTGTGAAGCGGGGAAAATCGAGGGTTTGCCTATGTTAGCGCCTTGCATAAAGGCCCACGTCATGCAATGGCGACCCGATCAAGGCCCTGTCGCGATTGAAGGGCGGCCATCGGAGGCGTAAGCATGAGCCAGTCTGGAAAAAACGGTCTGACCTATAGCGACGCGGGCGTCGACATCGATGCCGGCAACCTGCTGGTCGAAAAGATCAAGCCCGCCGTGCGTTCGACGCGCCGGCCTGGCGCCGACGGCGAAATCGGCGGCTTCGGTGGTCTCTTCGACCTGAAGGCCGCGGGCTTCACCGATCCGGTGCTGGTTGCCGCCAATGACGGCGTCGGCACCAAGCTGAAGATCGCCATCGACGCCGATTATCACGACACCGTCGGCATCGACCTCGTCGCCATGTGCGTCAACGACCTCGTTGTCCAGGGTGCCGAACCGCTGTTCTTCCTCGACTATTTCGCCACCGGCAAGCTCGACCCCGACCAGGGTGCGGCGATCGTCGGCGGCATCGCGGCCGGTTGCCGCGAGGCGGGCTGCGCGCTGATTGGCGGCGAGACGGCGGAAATGCCGGGCATGTATTCCGACGGCGATTACGATCTCGCCGGTTTTGCCGTGGGTGCTGCCGAGCGCGGCCAGCTTCTCCCCTCCGGCGATATCGCAGAGGGCGACGTCATTCTCGGCCTCGCCTCCTCCGGCGTTCATTCCAATGGCTTTTCGCTGGTGCGCAAGATCGTCGATCTCTCCGGCCTCGCCTGGGACGCGCCCGCTCCTTTCGCCGAAGGCAAGGCGCTGGGCGAAGCCCTGCTGACGCCGACGCGCATCTATGTGAAGCCGCTCCTGAAGGTGATCCGCGAGACCCATGCCATCAAGGCGCTCGCCCACATCACCGGCGGCGGTTTCCCCGAAAACATTCCGCGCGTGCTGCCGAAGCATCTTGCCGCCGAGATCGATCTGGCCGCCGTCAAGGTGCCGCCGGTATTCTCGTGGCTCGCCAAGACCGGCGGCGTTGAGGCCAAGGAGATGCTGCGCACCTTCAATTGCGGCATCGGCATGATCGCCGTCGTTGCCGCCGAGAATGTCGACACCGTCAAGGCGGCGCTTGAGGCCGAAGGCGAATCCATCGTCACGCTCGGCCGCATGATCGCCCGCGACGAAGGCGCTGCCGGCACCGTCTATAAGGACACGCTGGCAATATGAGTTCGGCCCGCAAACGCGTCGTCGTCTTCATCTCGGGCAGCGGCTCCAACATGATGGCGCTGGTCAAGGCAGCTGCGGCTTCGGACTATCCGGCGGAGATCGTCGCTGTGATTTCCGACAAGGCGGATGCGGGCGGATTGGCGAAAGCTGCCGCCGAGGGCATCGCCACCTTCGCCTTCGTCCGCAAGGATTTCGCCAGCAAGGACGCGCATGAGGAAGCAATCCTCGCGCAGCTTGAGGCGCTGTCGCCCGACATCATCTGCCTTGCCGGCTACATGCGCCTGCTCACCGGCCGCTTCATCCAGAGCTATGAAGGCCGGATCATCAACATCCATCCGTCGCTGCTACCGCTTTTCCCCGGCCTGCACACGCATCAGCGCGCCATCGACGCGGGCCAGCGGATCGCTGGCTGCACTGTGCATTTCGTCACTGAAGGCATGGATGAAGGTCCGGTGATCGGCCAGGCCGCCGTGCCAGTACTCACCGACGACAGTGCCGACGCGCTGGCTACCCGCGTGCTCACGATCGAGCATCAGCTCTATCCGCAGTCGCTGCGGCTGCTGGCCGAAGGCAAGGTGCGGATGGAAAGCGGCAAGGCCATTGCCACGGCAAAGGCACCGGCTGCCGCCGGACAGCAGATCCTGTCTCTGCTCGGCGACGTCAGCCGGATCTAGAGCAATTCCAGGAAAAGTGCGTAGCGGTTTTCCGTCCGGAATTGCGTAAAAACAAAGGGATAGAGCGTTTTCGCGATTCGAGGAAAAGCGGAAATGCTCTAGCCGAACTTCCCCTTATGCAGCCATCGCCACCAGCGGATGCAGCGTGCCGTCGCTATAGACGACACGGCCGTTGCGGAAGGTGGCGCGGACGCGATGAACCGCACCATGCTCGACAGCCACCAGATCGGCCTTCTGTCCGATGGCGATCGCGCCGCGGTCCGTAAGCCCGGCAGAGCGGGCGGCATTTGCGGTCGCCATGGCAACGGCCGCGGGCAGGCCGCCACTGGCGACCTCGGCAATCTTGAAGATCGCCGGCACGAAAGCGGCCGGATGATAATCGGCGGCGATGATACCGAGTAGACCGGCGCGGGACGCATCGAGGGCGCTCAGATTGCCCGACATGGATTGGCCGCGCAGCGCGTTCGGCGCACCCATCAGCGTCCAGAGACCACGACGGCGTGCCTCTTCGGCAGCCGGCAGCGTCACCGGGAATTCGCTGATCGTCACGCCGAGGTCGAACATCTCGGCCACCTTCTCGGCGCTATCGTCATCATGCGAGGCCAGCGACAGCTTATGCTTCAGGGAGAGGCTTACGATGTCGTGCAGCTTGCGTTCGATATCCGGATCCTGCCGCATGGCGATACGGCGGGCCACCATCTCTTCAGCCGCTTCCCGTGACATCGAGCGGCGCTCGGACATGCTGAGGACATAGGCCTCGATATTGTTGTACTGCCCCTGCCCTGGCGTGTGGTCGGTCAACGACACCATGTCGACGACGCCATCCTCCAGCAGCCGCTCCAGCGTCGGCGCGGCGCCGACATTGGTGATCTCGTAGCGGGCGTGGACGCGATGGTCGATCAGCAGGTGATCGCGCAGGCTGTTGATGCCCTTGATCACCGCCGACGTGGTCTCTAGGGAACGCACATGGCCGTAGACGCTTTCCGTGGCGAAGGAGACGGCGGCGTAAGCCGTGGTCACGCCGGCGGCGGCAAGCTTCTTGTCGAGTTCATGGATACCGAAATCGATCGGCATGGTCGCATTCGGCCGCGGCGCGATTTCGCGCTCGATCATATCGCCGTGCAGATCGACAAAGCCCGGCATCAGCAGCCGTCCACCGCCATCGAAAGTCGCGTTCGCCACCGGCTCGGCGCGGATTTCGGCAATCACGCCGTCCTCGATGCGAATGGAACCCTGATCGACGACCTCATTGGGAAGAACGAGCGTGAAATTGCTGAGCCACATCGGCTTTCTCCTGGAATAGCGTCAATTGTTTCGATTATGTGACAATGGTCCGGACCTATCCGGCGAATGCCTCCCGATAGGCGCGATTCGTGACACAGTGATGAAGGTCGCAGCACCGTTTTGTGGCACGCGCACGCATCCAACAATTTACCCTAAGCTCGTCCTGTTCAAGGCGGCCCATTGCAGCAACATGACCGTCTTGGCGTCGTAGATCTCGCCGGCTTCGATCATTGCCACCGCATCGGCCAGCCGGACTTCAAGCACCTCGATATCCTCATGTTCGTCGGCCAGCCCGCCGCCATCCGCGATGCGGTCGGTAGTGTCGACAACTGCGGCGAAGAAATGGATGATTTCCGTGACCGCGCCCGGCGACGTAAATGTCTTGAAAAGAAACCGGACATCGCGGACGCGGAAACCGGTTTCCTCCATCGCCTCGCGGCGGATCGCTTCTTCTGGATAATCGCCATCCAGCAAGCCGGCCGGCACTTCGATCATCCAGGCGGGAAAGCCGGTAAGATAGGCCGGCAGGCGGAACTGCCGCACGAGGATAACCGTCTCACGCTTGGGATCGTAGAGCAGGATGCAGGCGGCCGGCGTGCGGTGATAGATCTCCCGCTTCAGCCTGTGCGTCTCGCCGCTGGAATCCGTATAGTCGATGTCGTAATTGCTAAGCCGCGTCCATTGATCCGAGAGCGTCTTCTCGTTGACGATCTCGACCTTCGCCTTTTCGAACTTCGTCATCTCGCATCCTTGCGCAGCCAGACCTTGTTGTCGTGAACGGCCGCGCCGCCATACGGCGCGACGGGATCGGCGCCGGTTAGCACATTGATCCCCTCGCCGTCGACATGCGCCTTGTTCGGCCACAGACCCTCGGCGATCAGCACCCCGGGCTTTACCTCCGTCGTGACCCGCGCATGGAGGCGGATATCGCCCCTGATATTGCCGATATGGACGAGATCGCCATCGATGACCTCGAGCGCCGTGGCGTCCGCCGGATTGATCATCACCTCCGGACGGCCTTCCTTTTGGCGTGAGGTCTTGGTTTCGGCAAAGCTCGAATTCAGGAAATTGCGCGCCGGCGACGTGGCAAGACGGAAGGGATGGTCGGGATCGGCGACTTCGATGACATCGACTTGATCGGGAAACTCCGGCAGCTCAATGTGCGGGCCGAGCAGGCCGACGGCTTCCGGCGGGCGATTCGGAGCGGGCTGGTTGACCCAGTCCGGACGGAAACGGAACTTGCCATCGGAATGGGCGAAGCCGTTGAGGAAATGTGCCTCCTCGAAAGCCGGCTGACGGTCGAACCATTTATGCTCGAGGAAGTAATCGTAGTCCGGCAGGCCGCTATCGGACAGGAGACGATCGACCATCTCGCGCGCGGAAAAGCCGAAGCCGGGACGATCGGCGACGCCGAGGCGCTTGGCCAGTTCCTCGATGACGAAGAGATTGCTGCGCACCGTCGGTGGCGGCTCGACCAGCTTGGGGCCAAGCAGGATGTGGTTCTGGCCGCCGGCGCGGTAGATATCGTCATGCTCGACGAACATGGTGGCAGGAATGACGATATCGGCCATCTCGGCAGTATCGGTCATGAACTGCTCATGCACGGCGACGAAAAGGTCGTTGCGGGCAAAGCCGCGCTTCACCAGCCGCTGTTCCGGCGCGATGTTTACCGGATTGGTGTTCTGGATCAACATCGCCATCACCGGCCCGCGGTGGCGCAGCGCCACCGCATCGCCGGTGAGCGCCCGGCCGATCTGCGACTGGTCGATCATACGGATATCCTGAT
>DASVPC010000036.1:0-10964 GCA_036383055.1 Rhizobium sp.
TCGGCCTGCTTGACGAATTCGAAGTCGTGGTTATGCCAGCCGAACTCGAAACCGGCGTCCTTGTAGGGCTTGCTCATCTCCTGCAGGCGCTTGCCGAAGGCAAGCCAGCCGGCGGCATCCTTCGGACGCTGATCGGCGGCCAGATGCGGCGCATAGATCGAATCCATGCCGAGCGTTTTGGCGATCGTCAGCGACTTCTGCACTTCGCCATCAAGGAAATCGGGGCTGAAATGGCCACTCGCCATCACCAGGCCGTTCTTGTCGAGCTCAGCGCGCAGGCTCTTGAGGCCAGCCTCGTCGAGATCCGCATAGATGCCGCCGAAACCTTCGACTTCCGCATAGCCAGCCTTGCCGAGCTTTACGAACACGTCGGAATAGGGCTGAAAATTGCGGGCGCTATAAATCTGAAATCCAAGTTTCGTCATCGTCATGCTCTCCAATGGCCTCTCGGCCTTCTGTCATGGGCCAGCGGCCCTGAAATACCGCCGGATGGCGGCCGGATATCCTCAGTCCACCGATTGGCTGGACTGGAGGTCGTAAATGCGGAAGTCCGGAAAGACGCCGGCAAGCGGCTTTGTCGGCGTGAAGACGATACGGCGGCTTTCGCCGGCGGCGAGGTCGAAGGCATTGTCGGAATAACGCCCCTCCGCCCCGCTCTCGATCATCACGAACAGCGCCAGTCCCTTCGCGGTGACAGTCAGCTCCACTGAGCCGTTTTCCTCAATCTCTTTCCTCTGGACCGTCAGGCCCGCCGGTTGAAGCTCCAGCGCCTTGTAGGTGCCGTGGACATAGTGCCCCTCGCCGCTCATGCCGTTCGATGCGGTGAAATGCCATGCCAGCAAGCAATCGTCCGGCACCTGCGAGGCGTCGATGGACAATGCCGTGACGGCCGCATCCGGCGTGCAGACCGCGTGCGCCGTCGTCAACGGCACGCGCTCGCCATCGAGCTTCAGCAGCGACGCGGCAATATCGACGGTGACATCGGTGATGGTGTCATTGACCAGTGACAAGCGAATGGTCTTGTTGTCCTCGGACGGGATGGCGGCAACCGAGACCGGCTGGAAGAAGCGGCGCACCAGATAGTGCATCACCTTCCAGCGCCCACCGTAATCGAGGCTCGACCACGAAGCGACCGGCCACGTGTCGTTGAGCTGCCAGTAGATCGTGCCCATGCAATGCGGCTTCAGCGAGCGCCAATATTCCACGGCCGTCTTGATGGCGAGGCCCTGCTGCACCTGGCTCAGATAGACAAAGTTCGGAAAATCCTTGGGAAAACGGAAATAGCGGAACATCGTGCCGGCGATGCGCTCGTTGCCGCCGGCATTCTTCTGGTGCAGCTCCATCACCGGAGACGCGATATTCATGTCCTTGGCGTCGGCGTAGGTCTTGATGACCGGCAGCGACGTGTAGGACTGAAAGCCGAATTCCGAGCAGAAGCGCGGGCGCACGGACCGATAGTTGTCGAAGGACTTGTTCTCGTGCCAGACCGACCAGTAATGCATGTCGCCGGAGCCATCGGCATGCCAGGCATCACCGAAGTTGAGATAGCCGGAAGCCGGGCTCGAGGGCCACCAGATCGCATCCGGTGCAGCCTTTTTCATCGCCTGTTCGATCGTCCGGTTCAGACGATCGTAAGAGACGAGATAGCGGTCGCGGTCGTTGCGGGATTCCTCGAACCAGGTGAGCGCACCGACCAGCTCATTGTCGCCACACCACAGCGCGATCGACGGATGCGTTGCCAGCCGCCGAACCTGATAGCTGACTTCGTCGGCGACATTTTCGAGGAAGTCACCGGTCGAGGGATAGAGATTGCAGGCAAACATGAAGTCCTGCCAGACCATCAGGCCAAGCCGGTCGCAGATATCGTAGAACCAGTCATGCTCGTAGAAGCCACCACCCCAGACGCGGATGATGTTCATGTTGGCGGCCGCCGCCGACTGCAACAGGTCTTCGGTCAAATCGGGGCTGGAACGGGAAAACAACGCATCAGCCGGGATCCAGTTGGCGCCGCGCGCAAAGATCTCTCGGCCGTTGACCTTGAGCGCGAAACGGCTGCCCGCCTCGTCTTCATCGGTGATCAGCTCAACGGTGCGCAGGCCGATCTGCCGCGTCACGGTTTCGGAATTGGTCTCGACGGAAAGCGCATAGAGCGCCTGCTCGCCACTGCCGGCCGGCCACCAGAGTTTCGGCTTGTCAATATGGAAGACATGGGTGATCGAGGTCTCGCCGGCATTGACGCCGATATCGAGCCGCAACCGCTCATCCTCAAGTGCGAAATAGACCTGGGCAACGCCGGTACCCTTGGCAAACAGCGCTGCAGTCACCTTGAGATCGACCGAGCCGTCGTCATTGTGGAACTGCTGTGTAACGATACTCTCGATCCGGGCAATCTCGAGCTTCTTCAGCGCAATGATGCCGTAGAGCCCAAGCGGCGCGACCGCAATATTCCAGTCCCAGCCGAAATGGCATTGCGGCTTACGCAGCATGTTGCCGTTCGGGATCGGCGAATTGGCGGTGCTGTAAGGAATATAGAACGGCTGCTTGCCCTGCAGCTCGGCGCCCGCCTTGACGCTCGAATGCAGCACGATGCTGATCGTGTTCTCACCAGTCTTCAGGGCCTTGGAAACATCGGGACGATAACGCCGGAAGCTGTTGTTGCCCTCGAGCACGAGCACATCATTGACGTAAACACTCGCCACGGTGTCGAGATAGTCGATATCCAGATACCAATCGCCGCCGATATCATCGAGATTGAAGCTGCGCGTGATCTGCCAGTCCTGATTGGCAACCCACTGCACCACCTCCTCATTCCGCCCGAAATAGGGATCGGGAATGAGGCTGGCGGCATGAAGCGCGGTATGGACGTCGCCGGGGATCGGCATGGAAACAGAGTGGTCGCTGTCGGGCGACGTGAGCCGCCACGAACCAGCCAGATCGAGATTGAAATCATCATTGAATGCGGACGACATCGGGTCTCCTTGGACCGCTATAGGCGGAGGCGGCCGGGCCGCCTCCGTTTTATGGCTAGATTCTAAGTTCTGTTTGCGCATCGAAAAGCGACGCGACCGTCATGTCGAAGCCGAGTTTGACACGCGATCCCGGGCTGAAGCGTCGTGCGCCATTGATACGTACCGACATGGTGTGTCCGGCATGATTGAGCCAGAGCAGGTTGTCGGCGCCCATCGGCTCCTCGATATCAACGGTGGCATCGTGCGTTTCAGTGCCGGGACCGAGATCCTCATTGACCTTGATATGCTCCGGTCGAGCCCCGAGGACGACCTTGCGGCCCGCAACCAGCGGCTCGGCAGCCCTATAGCCGTCAAGCGAGAAGATCACCTCATTGGTAGCAAAGGCGACCTTGCCATCGCGATTGACCAGTTCGCCATGCAGGAAATTCATCGACGGCGAACCGATGAATCCGGCGACGAACAGGTTGCGCGGCTCATTGTAGATCGTTGTCGGATCATCAAGCTGCATGATGATGCCGTTCTTCATGATGGCGATGCGGTCGGCAAGCGTCAGGGCCTCGATCTGGTCGTGCGTGACATAGATCATGGTGTTCTTCAGCGACTGGTGCAGCCGCTTGATTTCGACGCGCAACTCCGAACGCAGCTTGGCGTCGAGGTTGGACAGCGGCTCGTCGAAGAGGAACACATCGACATCGCGCACCAGAGCACGACCGATCGCCACGCGCTGGCGCTGGCCGCCGGAAAGCTCGGCCGGCTTGCGCTTGAGCAGCGGCTGGATCTGCAGGATTTCGGCGGCGCGGGCGATGCGCTTATCGATCTCCGCCTGCGGCACCTTGGCGACGTGCAATCCGAACGACAGGTTCTTCTCGACCGTCATCTGCGGATAGAGCGCGTAGGACTGGAACACCATGCCGATGCCGCGGTCTTTAGGCTCTTCCCAGGTGACATTCTTGCCCTTGATGAAGATCTGCCCTTCGGTGATGTCGAGCAGGCCGGCGATGCAATTGAGCAAGGTCGACTTGCCGCAGCCGGACGAGCCGAGTAGTACGAGGAATTCGCCATCCTGGATCTCAAGATTGAGGTTTTTCAGGACGTTGACCGCGCCGAAATCGAGCGACAGTTCCTTGATTGAAACGCTACTATTCATAAATCAACCCTTCACTGCGCCGGCGGCGATGCCACGGACGAAAAGCCGCCCGGAGACGAAATAGACGACCAGCGGAACAAGACCCGTCAGGATCGTTGCCGCCATGTTGACGTTGTATTCCTTCACGCCCTGGACAGAATTGACGATATTGTTGAGCTGCACGGTCATCGGATAATATTCCGGCCGGGTGAAAACGACGCCGAACAGGAAGTCGTTCCAGATACCCGTGATCTGCAGGATCATGGCGACGACGAAGATCGGCAGCGACATTGGCAGCATGATGCGCAAGAAAATCTGCCAGAAACCCGCGCCGTCGATGCGCGCAGCCTTGAAAAGCTCCGCCGGCAACGATGCAAAGTAATTGCGGAACAGAAGCGTCAGGATAGGCATGCCGAAGATGCTGTGCACCAGGATAAGTCCGGTGAGCGTGCCGTAGATGCCGATTTCGCGCAGCACGATGACGATCGGATAGATCATCACCTGATAAGGAATGAACGCGCCGACGACGAGGATCGAGAAGAACAGATCCGCTCCCTTGAAACGCCAGTTGGCAAGCGCATAACCGTTGACCGAAGCGATCGCGATCGAGAGGATCGTGGACGGCACGGTGATGCGAACCGAATTCCAGAAGCCACGGGAAAGACCGTCGCAATTGAGACCGGTGCAGGCCGTCGCCCAGGCTTTTACCCATGGCTCGAAGGTGATTTCGAGCGGCGGCGAGAAGATGTTGCCCATGCGGATTTCCGGCATCCCCTTCAGCGAGGTGACGATCATCACGTAGAGCGGCAACAGATAGTAGACGGCAGCAACGAAGAGCGTGCCGTAGAGCATGATGTTGCGGCCGGAAAGCGCCGGACGCGGCTTGCGGCCGTTCGGCCCAGAGAAGGTCTTGCCGCTCGCGGCCTCGCTGCCATTCGCATTCTTGAGAGTAACAGAATCAGCCACGCTTGCGCCCTCCGCCGAATTCCAGGTAGGCCCAGGGGATGATGATGATGGCGACGGTCACCAGCATCATGGTGGAGGCTGCGAAACCCTGACCAAGGTTCTGCGCCTGGAACATGTAGTCGTAGACATATTTCGCCGGCACTTCCGACGAGATGCCGGGGCCGCCGCTCGTTTGCGCGACGACGAGGTCGTAGACCTTGACGATGCCGCTGGCGATAATGACGAGCGTGGTGATGAAGACCGGTCGCATCATCGGAATGACGATGAACAGATAGGTCCTCCACATGGGGATCCCGTCCACGCGCGCCGCTTTCCAGATGTCCTCATCGATGCCGCGCAGGCCGGCAAGCATCAGGCACATGACGAGACCCGTTCCCTGCCAGAGCGCCGCGATCAGCACGCCGTAGATGACGATGCTCGGCGTATAGAGCGGATCGAAGGTGAAATTCGTCCAACCGAACGAACGCACCACCGACTGAATGCCAAATTCAGGATTGAGCAGCCACTGCCAGACGAGGCCTGTGACGATGAAAGAGAGGGCGAAAGGGTAGAGGAAAATCGTGCGGAAGGTGTTTTCGAACCTGATCTTCTGGTCCATCAACGCCGCCAGCACGAAACCGATGACGAGACTGAAGATCATGGACAGCACACCATAAATCGCGAGATTCTCGATGGACATGATCCACCGTGGCGCCGCCCATAGGCGATGGTATTGATCCAGCCCGACAAAGCTGAGGCGAGGCAGCAGCTTTGAACTGGTGAAGGAATAAACCACCGTCCAGATTGAGCCGCCAAGGAAGATGACGACAGCCGTCAGGATCATGGGAATGGATGCAATCTTCGAGTTCAGATTGCGCAGATATTGATTTGGCCGGCCGGCTTTCGCTTGACCCGTCATTGTAGCTCCTTCTGCATCGCGACTGCTTCGACGATCAGAAACCGGATCTTGATCTCGATTCCTGCGCTTCCCCCTCACCTCGGCAACCGCCACGTAGATGCGGATCCGTCGCCCGTGAGGGCCGCTGTGGCAAACCGGGGACACGCTACGTGTCCCGGCGGTGATACCAGCCCGCTATGCGAAGCCGGTATCACGACAGCGAGAAGATAGAGATCAATCAGCTGCGGCGATGATGTCGACGAAGCGCTTCTGTGCCGCTTCCGGCGTCATCGCCGGATTTGCGAAGAACTCCGAGAACAGGTCCTCCTTCTGCTTCTGGGTATCGGCAGAAAGGAGCTGGTCCGTACCCTCGATCACGTTACCTTTCTTCAGGATCTCGAGGCCCTTCTTCATGCAGTCGTTGGCGTCCGCAAGATCCACGTCACCACGAACGGGCAGCGAGCCCTTCTTCAGGTTGAAGGCGACCTGCGTCTTCGGATCAAGCAACGTCTTGGCCAGCACTTCCTGAGCCTTGGACTTGGCATCGTCCTTCAGCAGCGGGAAGTAGAATGCGTCGCCGCCTGTGGAAATGACTTCATTGACGCCGAGGCCCGGAAGGCAGGTATAATCAGTGCCGGCCTTCTGACCCGCCAGCGCAAACTCGCCCTGCGCCCAGTCGCCCATGATCTGACCACCGGCCTTGCCGGTAATGACCAGGTTCGTGGCCTGGTTCCAATCCTGGACATTGGAGCCCTTGGACAGCTTGCGCGCATCGTCGGCGGCCTTGAAGACCTTGGCGATTTCCGGTCCGGCAGCAACTGTCTTATCCTTGTCGCCAAACACCTTTTGGAAGGTATCCTTGCCGGCGATAGCGACCATCAACACGTCGAAGGCACCAGCAGCCTGCCACGGCTGGCCACCCAGGGCGAGCGGAACGATGCCGGCCTTCTGCAATGCGGGACCAGCGGCAACGAACTCATCCCAGTTCTTCGGAACCTCGACACCCGCCTTCTTGAAGGCGGCATTCGAAAGCCAGAGCCACTGCCAGGAATGGATATTGACCGGAGCGCAATAGATCTTGCCGTCGATCGTGCAGGAATCGAGCAGGCTGGATGGGCGAATGACGTCCTTCCAGTGCTCCTTGGTGGCGATATCAGTCAGGTCGCGCATGAGGCCGGCCTGCACCAATTCCTCGGCCTGACGGCCGTGGTTGAACTGGGTGGCGCCCATAGGATCGCCACCGGTGATGCGGCTGACCATGATCGGACGCGCGGTACCGCCGGAACCGGCAATCGCACCATCCACCCAATGATTGCCGGTGGCGTCGAACGCCTTTGCCAGCTCGGCCACAGCAGCGGCTTCGCCGCCGGACGTCCACCAATGGGTTACTTCGAGATCGGTCGCGTTGGCCGCTCCCAGTGGCAACACGACCGACGCAGCAAGCGCAGTCGCCATCAAACGAATATTCATGAGTTTTCCTCCCTCACTGAAACGTTGCCGGAAAAACGTAGTCGAATCATTTTCAACGCGCAACCGCCCGCTCGTTAAATTTTCCGGAAAGCGTCTGCGGGTGATTTGAGATTACATTTATGCTTGCAAAAAATGCGATGCGCCTGATGTTTCATCGGCGGCGCCTATTCATCAGACTTCCCTTTAGCTCATTGAAATTTTTAAAATAAAAATGCTGCATCGCCTCTTAAACGCCTGAACATCTCTCGCAGCTGCAAAATTTTTCGGCTCAAGCTGTGGATTCAACCTCTGGATATCTCTTTTGACAACCCGACAGAAAAAGCACTCGACTTTTCTACTGTATCGTTACAGATTTCCTCAACGAGGGAGGAGCGACCGCATCACGCATGTGCTTGCGACGCTGCTGCAAGCGATATAAGCGGATTGGCCGCGGGAGGCGGCCGGGAGGCGAGCTTGGACGAGATGGACAATAAGAGAATATCGGGCAGCAATACTCAGCCGACGCCAGAACGGCCGACGCTGAAGACGATCGCCTTCATGACCGGCCTTGGGATCACGACTGTTTCGCGCGCCCTAAAGGATGCTCCCGATATCGGCGCTGAAACCAAGGAGCGCGTTCGCATGGTCGCCCGTCAACTGGGCTACCAGCCAAATCGCGCCGGCGTGCGCCTCAGGACCGGCAAGACCAACGTTATCGCGCTGGTGCTCAGCATCGACGAGGAAATCATGGGCTTCACCAGCCAGATGGTCTTCGGTATTTCCGAGGTTCTGGCGGGAACGCAGTATCATCTTGTCATCACACCGCATTCGCACAGCAAAGACCCGCTGGTGCCCGTGCGCTACATCCTCGACACAGGCTCGGCGGACGGCGTCATCATATCGCGCACGGAACCGGACGATGCGCGCGTGGAGCTCATGCATCAGCGCGGCATGCCGTTTGCCACGCATGGGCGCACGAACATGGGAATCTCCCATCCTTTCCACGACTTCGACAACGAAGCTTTCGCACGAGAAGCCGTGCGTACGCTGGTCGCCAAGGGACGCCACCGCATCGCGCTGCTGCAGCCACCGGGCAAGCTCAATTATTATCTGCACACCCAGATCGGCTTTCAGACGGGCTTGCGTGAGTATCAGGCTCAGGAGGTCCCGCTGAGGGCCAGCACCGATACGACGCTTGCCGACATCAAGGATACGGTGGAGGCGCTGATGCGCTCCCCGCACGCCCCCGACGGCATCGTCTGCTCCAGCAGCGCCGCCGCCATCGCCGTCAATGCCGGCATCGAAGCAGCAGGATTCCGCCTCGGTCATGACATCGACATGGTCGCCAAACAATCGACCGACGTGCTGAGCTGGATCCGCCCGGAGATCATCGCGATCAACGAAGACTTCCGCCATGCCGGCCGCGAGCTGGGCAAGGCCGTCATCGCCCGCATCGACGGCATCGAGCCGGAACTGCTGCAAAGCATCAGCTCTCCGATCTGGCCGAAGGGTTGACGGGCAAGAAAAAACCCGCCGGACACTTATCCGACGGGCTCCTTTATCTTCAAATCAGCCGAAAGTATCAGCCGTTCGCACCGCTGCCCCAGGGGCCGTGGTGGATATCCTTGCCGTCGACACGATCGAAACCATGGGCACCGAAGAAGTCGCGCTGGGCCTGGATCAGGTTTGCCGTGCCCCGCGCCTGACGATAGGCGTCGAAATAGGTCAGCGCCGAGGCCAAGGCCGGAACCGGCAGGCCGGAGGCCGTGGCAGCCGAAACGATGCGGCGCAGCGACGGGATCGATTCCTTGACCATTTCAGCAAAGGCCGGAGTGACGATCAGGTTGGCCGCATCCGGCGTCTTGGTGAAGGCGCTGGTGATCTCGTCGAGGAACTGCGAGCGGATGATGCAGCCCGCGCGCCAGATCTTGGCGATGACCGGCATCGGCAGCGACCAGTTGAACTCCTTCGACGCTTCCGCCATGACGGCGAAGCCCTGCGCATAGGCGCCGATCTTGGCGGCAAACAGCGCCAGTTCCAGATCCTTCAGCAGATCGGGACCGAAGCCGATCGGGAACTTGTAGTCCGGCGTGCCGAAGATCTTCTCAGCGGCTTCGCGCTGGCTCTTGATGGCCGACAGGCTACGAGCAGCAACGGCGGCTTCGATGGCGGTCGCCGGAATGCCCATGTTCTGCGCTTCGATGGCAGACCATTTGCCGGTGCCCTTCTGGCCGGCCTTGTCGAGAATGACGTCCGGCATGGCGCTGCCGGTTGCCGGATCCTTGGCGGCCAGAACCTTCTCGGTGATCTCGATCAGGTAAGAATTGAGGCGACCCTTGTTCCAGTCACCGAAGATGGAGCTGATCTCGGCCGCGCTCTTGCCGAGACCATCGCGCAGGATGCCGTAGATTTCGGCGATCATCTGCATGTCGGCATATTCGATGCCGTTGTGGATGGTCTTGACGAAATGACCGGCGCCGTCATTGCCGAGCCAGGCGACGCACGGATCGTCATTGTATGTGGCAGCAATCGAGGTCAGCACCTTCTCGACGCGCTTGTAGGACTCTTCCGTGCCACCGACCATGATCGACGGACCGTGGCGCGCACCTTCCTCGCCACCGGAGACACCCATGCCGATAAAGGTCAGGCCGGTATCCTTCAGGCGGTCGAAGCGGGCGATGGTGTCACGGAAATTGGCGTTTCCGGCATCGATCATGATGTCGCCCTTGTCCAGATAGGGCCGCAAAGCCGCCATCTGCTGGTCGACCGGCTCGCCGGCCTTGATCATGATGATGATCGGCCGCGGCGGACGGATCGATTCGACGAACTCTTCGATCGTCTTGCAGGGAATGATCTTGTCCTTCAGCGCGCCCGCATTCGCGTAGAATTCATCCGTCACCTGCGGCGTACGGTTGAACACCGCGATCTTATTGCCTTTTTCGGCAATGTTGAGCGCCAGATTCGATCCCATCACAGCGAGACCGATCAGTCCGATTTCTGCCTTTTCCACGACAATCCTCCAATAATTCTCTTGCTGCGCCTCACATCCCATCGCATGCGCAGAGGACGCAGTGATATTTTGAAATGACGCCTAAGCCTTCCCCGAAACCGATACCGCCTTTCGGGAGTTATGCGTTGGGCGTGTTGTTGCACTCCGGGCGCAAAACGGCAAGCCTTCGCCAGCCTCGAATCGGCCCCATTGCAGAACCGGGCAAGAATGCTGCAGGATTTTTCAAAAGGCTGGCTTCCGGCAAGCTGACCCAGTGGTCCATCGATGACGCATATAGAGGAGAAAACATCCATGTCGACCATGTCTGCCAAGATCGTTCATGTCTCCATCGACCGCCCCTGGCGGGAAGTCTACGGCTTTGCCGCCCGCCCGGAAAACATGCCGCTCTGGGCTTCAGGCCTTGCATCGGGACTAGAGCTGGATGGTGATGATTGGGTTGCCACAGGCATTCTCGGCACCGTTCGTGTCCGCTTCGCACCCCGTAACGACTGCGGCGTCATCGACCATACAGTGACCCTCGACACCGGCTTGCAGGTCTATAATGCGCTGAGAGTCGTGCCGAACGGC
>DASVPC010000037.1:0-46601 GCA_036383055.1 Rhizobium sp.
CACATAACCAGAACCGATCATCGTGATGTGCATGGAACTTCAATCCTCTTGCTTGCAGTGGGCTCAGCGCTGCGGCGCGATCCCTTCATTGGCCGTCGCCTGCGCTTATACACAGGATCGCTGGGGACGCCTATACGTTGCAGTCAGTGTCATGGAGATGTCATCGGGGCCGACGCTCCAAGTTACCCTCATCGTTGGATCGTGCTGATTAAGGCAGCCGCAGTATCACGGAGGAACGAGCGTTCTGCGACAGGCTTTCCGGAGCTGGATATAACGATTTGTCCACAGATCCCATTGTGAGCCGCAACGATAACCTCGTTGTCTTCGAGCGAACCAAATTGCCCGATTCCGAGACTGGAGAGTTTAAATGCATGAACGCTTAGTGCCTCTATGCCATTCGCCGGAAACGGTTCCCAATCTTCTACCGGGATGAGATTGCCTGATAAGCTGGTCTTTACCACTTTTGCGTAGGAAATATTATCTATGCTGTCCGTTGGGCAGGGTTCAGTGAGAAACGTAACCGAAGCTCCCAGCTGAGGATTGCTAAAGCCATACAGCGCTCTATCCAGTTTGTTGGCAAGTTGCGTACCCTGAGGAGCCCAGACACGCGAGATTTTTGCGGATGCGAATGTGACCGCATTCTGCCAATCCTGAACTTGGCGGAGTCCCGGAGCCGTGTCTTTGCCGGCTTGAGTACTCAAATATATAGCCGCAGCAAAAGATACCGCGCCTAAGCTGCCGCGCAAGATTGATACATCGGTACCGTCTACCCGGGCTGTTCCGACATCATAACTTGCAGGAAGCCGAATCTTGACACGGTTATACTGTATTATGGCGGTGACGAGAGCGATAACGGGAATTCCGGCCGCCGACCCCTTGATGAAGACCCAAAATTCGCGCTGAAGGTAGAAGGCAAATTTATTCCCACTTGTCAGCGGATGTACGCGGATTCCAAAAATGGCTTTTCCTGGTGTAGTTCCGACCATCGCCATCAGCGACGCGAGAACAACGATGGTAAATACCTGTGCAATTGCAAACGAGGGTACGTAGTACCATTTAATCAACCCCCAGCTCGCCCGCGTCAGGTCAAGGTAAAAGGTCGGAGAAAAGCGCTCCGCGATGTAGGCTAATAGGTATGATAGGATCGAGCTGAAACCAATCCAGTCGATCATTCGCGCAAACCACCTGGGCCATGGACCCGCAGGTGCGGATGTGTCGGTATGAGTGACTATAGGCATTTCAGGCGAGGTATCGAAGGTTTGCATTAATGGAATCTCTAATTTTGACAGCAGGTTAGTCGATTAAGTGGTTGCGTAAGTCAACCATGCCTTTCCACCTCTTAAACGATATTCCGGGCTATTCATTTCGCCGCTACCCTGCTCTACAAATTCATTATCTGTATCTGTTGATTAAGAGGCGTAGTTCCCCCCATGACATTCGATCTCATCGTCCGCAACGCCAACCTTCCCGATGGCCGCAAGGGGCAGGATATTGCCATTGCCCGCGGTAGGATCGTGGCTGTCGAGCCTGGACTGACGGCGGAGGCGGGGCGGGTGATCGATGCCGGCGGCCATCTGGTGGCGCCTCCTTTCATCGATTGCCATTTTCACATGGACGCGACCCTGTCGCTCGGCCTGCCGCGGTTGAATACCTCGGGGACGCTGCTCGAGGGCATTTCGCTCTGGGGGGAGCTGAAGCCGCTGTTGACGCACGAGGCGGTGGCGGAGCGGGCCTTGCGCTATTGCGATCTCGCGGTATCGCAGGGGCTCTTGGCCGTGCGAACCCATGTCGATATCTGCGACGACCGGCTGCTTGCCGTCGAAGCGCTGCTGGAGGTGAAGAAGCAGGTCGCGCCCTATCTCGACCTGCAGCTCGTCGCCTTTCCGCAGGACGGCTATTATCGTTCGCCAACGGCGGCGCAGAACCTGGAACGTGCGCTTGATCTCGGCGTCGATATCGTCGGCGGTATTCCACATTTTGAGCGGACGATGGAGGATGGCGCGCGTTCGGTGCGGGCGCTTTGCGAGATCGCCGAGAAACGCGGCCTGATGGTCGACATGCATTGCGACGAGACCGACGATCCGCTGTCGCGCCACATCGAGACGCTGGCGGCCGAGACCACGCGGCTTGGGCTTCAGGGCAGGGTGGCCGGTTCGCATCTGACCTCGATGCATTCGATGGACAATTATTATGTCTCGAAGCTCCTGCCGTTGATTGCGGAAGCCGGAGTGCATGCCATTCCCAACCCGCTGATCAACATCATGCTGCAGGGGCGGCACGACACCTATCCGAAGCGGCGCGGGTTGACCCGGGTCAAGGAGATGCGCGAATTCGGCATCAATATCGCCTTCGGCCAGGATTGCTGCATGGACCCCTGGTATTCGCTCGGTGGTGCCGACATGCTGGATGTTGCGCATATGGGGCTGCATGTCGGACAATTGACGTCGCGCGAAGCCATGCGGTTCTGCTTCGATGCCGTCACCGCCAATCCGGCGAAGGTGATGGGGATCGACGGCTACGGGCTGGACGTCGGCTGCAATGGGGATCTGGTCGTGCTGCAGGCCCGGGATACGATCGAGGCTGTCCGGATGCGCGCCGGCCGCCTCTTCGTCGTCCGGCGCGGCAAGGTGATCAGCGAGACGCCGCCGCGTGTTGCGAAACTCTCGCTTACGGGCAGGCCGGGATCGGTCGATCCGGCCGCTTATGCGCCTGATACAGCCGAGGGCTGAAGCGGCCGGGCATGTCGCGTCGTGCTGCTTGTGATTGCCTTTGCATTGCACCATGATAGGCGGGGCGAGCCGTTTCGACGGAAGCGGTGCGGAATGGGCGATGTGGGGCCTTTGCATGAAGTCGACTTTCGCCGTGCGTACAATGCGAGCCGGGGAACTGGAGCTGGCTCTGGAATGGGCGCGACAGGAAGGGTGGAACCCCGGTGTCGACGATGCCCCGGCATTCTGGGAGGCCGATCCTTCCGGCTTCTTCGTCGGCGCGATCGGCGAGGTGCCGGTCGGCTGCATTTCCCTCGTGCGTTATGGCGAAAGCTTCGCCTTTCTCGGCCTCTACATGGTCCATCCGGAATTTCGCGGCAAGGGCTATGGCAAGGCGCTGTGGAACAAGGTCCTGGCCTTTGCGGGCAACCGCACCGTCGGCCTTGACGGCGTCATAGCACAGCAGGAAAACTATCGCCGTCACGGCTTCGAGGCGGCCTATCGTACCCTGCGCTATGGCGGTGTCGCCAAAGTGCCCGACATAGACAAGGCCATCGAGGTCGTGTCGGTCACGCAGGGCAGGCTCGAGGCGCTGCTGCGCTACGATGCCGGCATTTTCCCAGGGCTGCGCTATTCCTTCCTCTCGGCCTGGTGTGGCGCGCCCGAGAGACGAAAATCCTTCATGGTCGGCAGCGGCAGCCGGATTCGCGGCTATGGCACGATCAGGCGCTGTTTCGAGGGGTTCAAGGTCGGCCCGCTCTTTGCAAACAGCCCCGATGTCGCGGCGGCCTTGCTGTCGACGCTACTGTCGGAGGCCAAGGGGAGGCCGGTGTATCTGGACGTGCCCGCTGAAAATGCCGAGGCAATCGGTCTTGCCGAAGCCTGCGGGCTGTCGCCGGTGTTTGAAACGGCGCGGATGTATCGAGGCGCTGCCCCCGACATGCCGCTTAATCGCGTCTTTGCCGTCACCACGCTCGAACTCGGCTAATTCTCGGTTTTTTACGTATTCGCTCCCGAAATCGGGCAGATCCTGGAGCGGTTAGGCTTTCGCCGGCGCGTGCCGATAGGAAAAATCCTGTTGGAGGCGCTGATTCGTCACGTAAAAAGCCGAATCTCCTGAGACAACAGGGTCGCTTTCCGAAAAACAAAGCTTTATAGATGCGCGGGTTTGAGCAAGGCGCGTCTCTGCGCGCAGGAAGCGGGAATGGAGAAATGACGAACGTAGTTGTGATCGGTTCGCAATGGGGTGACGAAGGCAAGGGCAAGATTGTCGACTGGCTTTCGGAACGCGCCGATGTGATCGTGCGCTTTCAGGGTGGCCACAATGCCGGTCATACGCTGGTTGTCGATGGTGTCAGCTATAAGCTCGCGCTGCTGCCCTCCGGGCTCGTGCGCGGTAAGCTGAGCGTCATCGGAAATGGCGTCGTCGTCGATCCGCATCATTTCGTCGCCGAAGTCGAGAAGCTGCGCGCCCAGGGCATCGCGGTTACCCCTGACGTGCTGCGCATTGCCGAAAACGCACCTCTGATCCTGTCGCTGCACCGCGACCTCGACGCGCTTCGCGAAGATGCTGCCTCCAACAGCGGCACGAAGATCGGCACGACGCGCCGCGGCATTGGACCTGCCTATGAAGACAAGGTCGGCCGCCGCGCCATCCGCGTTATCGATCTCTCCGAGCCGGAAACGCTGCCCGCCAAGATCGACCGGCTGCTGACGCACCATAATGCGCTGCGTCGCGGCATGGGTCTCAGCGAAATCTCCTTCAACGCGCTGCACGAGGAACTGACCTCCGTCGCAGAGCATATTCTTCCTTATATGGACCAGGTCTGGCGGCTGCTCGACGAGCAGCGCAAGGCGGGTGCCCGCATCCTGTTCGAAGGCGCACAGGGCGCGCTACTCGACAACGATCATGGCACCTATCCCTTCGTGACCTCGTCCAACACGGTCGCAGGGCAGGCGGCAGCCGGCTCCGGTCTCGGACCGACGGCGCTCGGCTACGTGCTCGGCATCACCAAGGCCTATACGACGCGCGTCGGCGAAGGGCCTTTCCCCTGCGAACTGCATGACGAGATCGGCAAGCACCTGTCGACGGTCGGCCGCGAAGTCGGTGTCAACACCGGCCGTCCGCGCCGTTGCGGCTGGTTCGATGCCGTGCTGGTTCGCCAGACCGTCAAGACCTCCGGCATTACCGGTATCGCGCTGACCAAGCTCGACGTGCTCGATGGTCTCGACGAGCTGAAGATCTGCATCGGCTACAAGCTGGACGGCAAGGAAATCGACTACCTGCCGTCGAGCCAGGCGGCACAGGCCCGCGTCGAGCCGATCTACATCACGTTGGAAGGCTGGAAGGAATCGACCGTCGGCGCCCGCAAATGGGCCGATCTGCCAGCACAAGCGATCAAATATGTCCGGCAGGTGGAAGAGCTGATCGGTGCGCCGGTCGCGATGCTTTCGACCAGCCCGGAGCGCGAAGACACTATACTTGTGACTGATCCGTTTGAGGGCTAAGGTCACGAATTAATGACGAATCCCGGTCCGGCTGTGTGGCGGGCATCATGAGAAAGTACTGATGGCGGATTTTGTAGCAGTCATTCGGCGGGCCGTGGACGGCCTCACCGAAAACACTCCCGAGATGCGGGTCAAGGTTTACGAGCGAGCTCGTGGTGCCGTGCAGCGGCAGCTCGAGAGCATGAAGCCGCGTCCGCCGGAGGAGATGCTACGCCGCCAGCTCGACAAGCTCGAAACCGCGATCGTCGAGGTGGAAGCGGAACACGCCGAAGCTTTGCCTGCGGCTGAGGGGTCCGTCGCGGACGCGCCTGTTCTCCATGAAGAGCCGCAGGAAACGCTTCCCGAAGAGCATCATGTCGAGGAAGAGCATGTCGTAGAGGAGCCGGAACCGGCTCCCGCCGAGGTTCATGCGCAAGAGGAAGTCGTCGCTTACGTTCCGGCGCATGAAGAACCCGTCCATAAAGAAGAGGCCATCCATCAAGAAGAGCCTGGGCATGTCCAGCACGAGGTTGTGGACGAACACGAGCCGGTGGAAGCATGGCGCGATGCGCCGCAAGAGCCGGAGCCCGTGGCGGTTCATCACGCCGAGGCTCATCTCGATCCTATCGAAGCCTATGTCGAGCCTGTCCACGAAGAGGTTCGGCACAACGAACCGCAGCACTATGCTGAGGAATTGCCGGCCGTTGCCGCCGAGCCTGAACCGGCTCCGCAACGACCGCATGTCGTTCACTCTTCCGCCGATGACGTCATCAGCCAGGTCGAAGAGATCTGGGCCGAGGTCGGCGCGCCTTCGAAGCAGGCAGCTCCCGAGCCTGTCATGCCCGCTGCCGCCTTCACGCCGGCCCCGTTCGGTCATCCCGTCGCCGAGCCTGTCGTCGCGAAGACGCCGGCAGCCGATAATGGTTTTGCTTGGGACGCGGATGTCTTCGGAGAGCTGCAATCGGCCCCGGCTGCCAAGCCGGCGCAGCCGGCACGGCAGATGCCGGACAATGCCTTTGACGATGTCGATCTTTTTGCCGACGTGCATTCATCGCCGAAAGCCGCGCCGAAGAGCGAGGCAGACAGTGACGGTTGGCGCGAGCTCAAGGAACTCGCCGGTTTCGACAAGCTCGCCGAAAATGGGGATAGCGGTAACAGCTCCCCCATTCCGCCGGATGTCGATCGGGATATGGCATCGCGGCTGCAGGGCAAGAGCTTCCGCATGGAGCCCAAGCGCCGCCGTTTCGGCGCGACTGCGGCTATCCTGACGCTTGTCGGCGTTGCGGCTGTCGCCGGTGGCGGTTATGCCGCCTGGCTGAACCGCGAAGCACTCAACAAGATGGTCACGGATCTCATCAGCTCGGCGCCGAAGACGGCGACCAGCACACCATCTTCCGACGTCGCCAGCAACAATACCGCGCCGGCCACTGCTCCTGCAGCTTCGCCTGCGACCACGCCAGCGCAAAATGGCAGTGCCGCCGCGACGACGCCGGCAGTGGGCAATACTAATGTTGCCTCGCTCGACAACGATCCGAATACGGTCAATACCAAGTTCACCCAGCGCTTGCTGGCGAACGGTACGGAAGAGGATGAAGGCCCGGCGGCCGGCGGACAGCCCGGCGTGGCCGAAGGCAAGTCCGTCGCCGAACAGAATGTCGCCTCCGCCGCTCCTGCGACTGGTGCCGCAGCTGCGCCCGCCGGCAATGCGGATGCTGCTCAGGCGACGCAGAGCCCTGCCGCGACCGCCCCGGCCGCGACACCGCCGGCTGCCGCTGATCAGCAGGCTTCCGCCACGCCTCAGCAGGCCGCGCCGGTTGCGGATGGACAGAAGGTGTTCCTCTATGAGGAACGTCTCGGCCAGACATCGCCGACAGCTTTCGAAGGAACGGTTACCTGGTCGCTGCAGGAAGGCAAGGGCGCCGATGGTCGTCCGGAACCTTCCGTCCAGGGCCTTATCAATGTGCCTCAGCGTGGGCTGACGGCGACGATCACCGTGTCGCGCAATACGGATTCTTCGCTTCCGGCAAGCCATCTGGTCGAGCTGGCCTTCCAGGTTCCGCCGAACTTCGAGGGTGGCGCGATCGACAATGTGCAACGCATTGCGCTCAAGGCGACCGAGCAGGATCGTGGCGATGCGCTGATTGCGGTGCCAGCCAAGGTTACGGATGACGTCTACATGGTCGCGCTCAACGATTTCCCGGATGCGCGCAAGACCAACCTCGATCTGTTGAAGAGCCGCAACTGGATCGACATTCCCGTGGTCTATCGCAACGGCCGTCGAGCCCTGTTGACCATGGAAAAAGGTCCGACCGGCACCGACGCCTTCAGCAAGGCGATTGCCGAATGGCAGGCGCTCGGCGGCGTTGCTTCGAGCGGCCAGTAACCGGATTCAAATACCTGGAAGCGAAAAAGGCGGGCTTTGCGGCCCGCCTTTTTGTTTGAAACTTTGGGTGTGGCGTTCGGGTCTCGCTCGTTAAGCGGTGGCCTCGACAACGCGCAGCGCCTTGGCGCGTTCCAGTGCGTCCTTCTGGACGGCTTCCTGGACCTTTTCGAAGGCACGGACCTCGATCTGGCGGACGCGTTCGCGGCTGATGTCGAACTCGGACGAGAGATCTTCCAGGGTGACCGGATCTTCCGAGAGGCGACGCGCCTCGAAGATGCGGCGTTCGCGGTCGTTCAGGACGCTCATGGCGCGGGCCAGCATGCGGCGGCGCGTATCCAGTTCGTCCTGCTCGATCAGCACGGCTTCCTGGCTGTCGTGATCGTCCACCAGCCAATCCTGCCACTGGCCGGACTCGCCTTCGGATGCCTTGATCGGCGCATTCAGCGAAGCGTCGCCCGAGAGGCGACGGTTCATCGAAATGACCTCTTCCTCGGAGACTTTTAGCTTGGTGGCGATCTCGGAGACATGCTCCGGCTTCAGGTCACCTTCATCGATGGCCTGGATACGGCCCTTCAGGCGGCGCAGGTTGAAGAACAGGCGCTTCTGGTTGGCCGTCGTGCCCATCTTCACCAGCGACCACGAGCGCAGGATATATTCCTGGATCGAGGCCTTGATCCACCACATGGCATAGGTTGCCAGGCGGAAGCCGCGTTCCGGATCGAATTTCTTGACAGCCTGCATCAGGCCGACATTGCCTTCGGAGACGACTTCGCCGATCGGCAGGCCGTAGCCGCGATAGCCCATGGCAATCTTCGCTACGAGGCGCAGATGGCTGGTGACGAGTCTGTGCGCCGCCTCGCGGTCGGCATGTTCCGCGTAGCGCTTGGCGAGCATATACTCTTCCTGCGGCTCCAGCATCGGGAACTTGCGGATCTCGTCGAGATAACGGTTAAGGCCGGCTTCACCGGCAGCAATGGACGGCAAGGTATTACGGGCCATGAATGTGCACCCTCCTATTCGAGATTTGGTCCCTTCTGGGGGCGTATTGTACGCTCTTTGCGAAGCTGACCAAGGTGTGCAGGTCTGAAGACCCCGCACTAAACCAATATGTAGATAAGTACGGCCAAACAGTGATTCAAGAACATGGTCACGCAGCTGTTACCCGGCGTGAACGTTAACCACGCCGTGACATTCGCCCTTGTGACTATCCTCCCGAATCCTCCGGCCCTGGGGGATCCAACCACTTGAACAGCAAATGAATTGCGTTCCGGGCGGATGAGGGATGTGCCGGACATCGGTTCCAGGATGCAGTTATAGGCCCGCGAGAGGCAGGCGTCCAGCCGTGTGATTATAGGGGGCGCGGATCCTCACCCGCGCAGTATGGCGGCCAGCTCTTCCATATCGTCCGGCAGGGGCGCCTCGAAATGCATCACTTCGCCCGTACGCGGATGTTCGAATTGCAGCAGGTAGGCGTGGAGCGCCTGGCGCGGGAAGCGATTGACGGCCTCCTTTGCCGCATCCGGCAGGAGGTTGGCCTTGGTCTTGAAGCCGCCGCCATAGGCAGCGTCGCCAAGCAGCGGATGGCCGATATGCGCCATGTGGACGCGGATCTGATGGGTGCGGCCGGTTTCGAGATGGCAGTCGATCAGCGAAGCGAGCGCGGTGGCATCTGGAGCCTCGTGAAAGCGCTCTATCACTTCATAATGCGTGATGGCCTCGTCGGCGTCCGGGCTGCCGGGGCGCTTGACGGAACGTCGTGTCCGGTCCCCGGTGGCGCGGCCGAGCGGCGCGTTGACGGTGCCGACGAGCTGGCGCGGGCGGCCCCAGACGATCGCCTGATAGGCGCGTTCCAGCGGCGTGGTGCGGCCGTGGTCGGCAAATTGCAGCGACAAATGGCGGTGAGCGATATCGTTCTTGGCGACGACCATGACGCCGGTCGTGTCCTTGTCCAGCCGGTGGACGATGCCCGGCCGGCGCACGCCGCCGATGCCGGAGAGGCTGTCGCCGCAATGATGGATCAGCGCGTTGACCAGCGTGCCGGTCCAGTTGCCGGCGCCGGGGTGTACGACGAGGCCGGCGGGCTTGGAGATGACGATGACGTCTTCGTCCTCGAAGAGCACGTCGAGCGGGATGTCCTCGCCCAGCGGCGTCGGATCCTCAGGCTCGGGCAGGGCGATCTCATAGGTATCGCCGGGGCGCACCTTGCGCTTGGCGTCGGTCACCGGGGCGCCGTTGAGCAGAACGGCATTGGCCTTGATCAGCGCCTGGATGCGGCTACGGGAAAATTCCTCGTCCATTTGCGCTGTCAGCCAGGCGTCGAGCCGGCCTTCGGCGGTTTCATCGGCAGTTAGGACTTTTCTATTGCCCGCGGCTTCTTTAAAGGGGTCGCTCAAACGCATTTCTCCGGCGCACAGGCGCTCTTCAGGAAATAAGGACGCATCGATGACGAATCTCGAGCCAGACGATCAAGAGGAGAAGCCCCTCGATCCGGCCCTGGAAAGTGTCCGACGCAAGATGGTCCGCCTGCAGATCGTCTCGGCGGCCGTCATGGTGGTGAGCCTTATGGCCGTCTTCGGCGCCGTTGTCTACAAGACGATGCGCGCTCCGGCAAAGCCGGCCGGCGCTGCGGCGTCGAATATTCCCTCGGATGCTCCGGTCTCCGTGACCGCCGCGCTGCCGCAGGGCTTCACCGTTCAATCGACAGCGCTTTCCGGCAATCAGGTGCTGTTCTACGGCACGCTTGCCAGCGGCCAGCGCCAGGCCGTCGTCTTCGATTACGGCATCGGCCGCATCGTTGCGACGATAGCGCTTCCCAACTGACGGCATGGCGATGGTGGGTGACCGGCTGATCGAGATCACGCATCCCGACGATCCGCGCATCGCCGAATTCCGCGATATCCGCGAGCGTGACCTGACCGGTCGCGAGAGCCGCTTTATCGCCGAAGGTACGGTAGTGCTGCGGCTTCTAGCCGGGGCGCATGCGGCAGGCGGAGATTTCGTTGCCGAAAAGGTGTTGCTGCTGCGCAATCGCGCCGCCGGCCTGGAGGAGATCATCGCGGCCTTTCCGCCCGACGTGCCGATCTATGTTGCGGAAGGTTCGGTACTGGACGGCATCGTCGGCTTCCATCTGCACCGGGGTGTCCTGGCGCTCGGACGGCGAACGGCGGACACGGATATGGACGCCTTTCTCGAAAGGCTGCCGGAACGCTCGCTCGTTCTGGTGGGCTGCGGCATCTCCAACCATGACAATGTCGGCTCGATGTTTCGCAATGCCGCGGCCTTCGGCGCCGATGCCGTGCTGCTGGACGAGACCTGCTGCGATCCGCTCTATCGCAAGGCGTTGCGCGTCTCGGTCGGCTCGGTGCTGACCATGCCCTATCGCCGTCAGCTGAGCGATGTCGCCCTGCTTGCGGCGCTTACGGAGCGCGGCTTTGCTATCTGGAGCCTGTCGCCGCGTGGAAAGACCGATATCCGCGCCGTTCCTCCAACGGATCGCATGGCGCTGGTGGTCGGCACCGAGGGAGAAGGGCTGCCCCAGGATATCCTGGCCACCTTTGGCAGCGTGCGGATACCACAGGCGCCGGGCCTGGACAGCCTGAATGTGGCGACGGCAAGCGGCATCGCGCTTTTCGAGATGGCGTCGCTGCTGAAGCGGGTCTGACGTTTCGCCTTGGCTGAGCCCTTGCTGCTATTTCCGCAGGAGGGCGGCGGCGCGATGGGCGAGGCTGAGGCGCGCGCCCTGTTCGGCGGGGTTCGTTTCCTTTGGCAGGAGATCGAAGATCGGTGATTGATCGCCTTCTCGGCGGGCTGTCAAGGCCACCATGTTGGCGGCGATAACGGCGATTTCCTCACGTATGGCCTGGTCATGCGCCGGCGAGCGCGATTTGGACAGGCGGTCCGAAAGAGCCGCGGCGCGATTGCGCACCTCTTCCGTCATATGGGCGATATCGTCTTCCAAGCTGCGCTCCGGTTTCGATGCGTTGGCGTCATTGTCCGCTGGGGCCAGGATTGCCGGTTCGGCTATCGGCTTGGCGCCATTGGCTCGCTTGGCGGACAAGACGAGATTGGCGGCGCGAGGCGCCCGAGCAGCGGAACGTGCCCCGCCGTTGGCGGCTTCCAGCTTTTGCTTCAGGCTCGCTATCGAGGTTTCCTTGTCGGCATTGCCGGCAATCTCCCGGTTCAGCCGCTCGTCGAGCCGCCGGGCCTTGTCGCTTTCCTGGCCCAGCAGCAATTCGGCATCCCTGGCGCGCTGACTTGACTGGTTCAGGTCCTGGCGAAGCGTGTCGCGCTCATCCCGCAAGGTATTGTTGCGAAGCTTCAGGCTTTCGACTTCGGTTTCCCGCGCCGCCAGATCGATCTTCAGATTATCGGCGTCGGCTGCCATCTTGGTCATTCGCTTGCGCAGGCTGTCGATATCGGCGTCCTTTTCGGCGCTTGCCTGCTCGGCCGCATGCACGCCGGATTTGAGCTGGCTGATATCGCTTTCCTCACGGCGCAGGCGTGAGCGCAGCTCGCCGGCCTCGGTTTCCAGATCGTCGATACGGGTCTGCAACTCACCGCTCTCGGCAGCAAAGCGGCTGGCTTCCTGGAGAAGCTTGCCGTTGTGTATCTGTAGCACGACGCCTTTGTCCCGCTCCTGGGTCAGCAACTGTTCCGTCTTGGCGTTCTCGGCGGCGAAGAGGGCGCGCGCCATGTCCTTCTGCGCTCGCACTTCCTGCGGACTCAGCGGCATCGTGGCCTTCAGCCGCTTTTCCGTGAACCAGACAATGCGGCGGTGGATCGCGGGCGCAATCAGGAAAGCCAGAAAGGCGGCGGTTAGAAAGCCCAATCCGAACAACAGAGCAAATTCAATCACGGCACGGCCTGCATCTGGGAGTTGTTTGCGATATCGGTGAATTGATTAAGCATGGGGGCATGTCGACGAGCAAGGGTTTAAATCGGATATGGTTTACCGGCGTGCCGATGTTTCCGGACAAGAAAAGGCCCGCGATCGGCGCGGGCCAGGAGATCGAAGGCATGGGAGGCGATATCGCTTGAAACCTCAGAAGGGATTCCATGTCGCGCTCGGCGTGACCTTGAGATAGCCGAGATTGACGCCGAGACGGGCGCCGAGGCCGGTGCGGATCGGCACCAGCACGATGTTGTTGTTCTTCAGCACCGTCATGCCGAAGCCGGCGACGACGAAGGCCTGGCCGCTGACGCCGCCGAAACGGGTATAGACGCTGTCGATGCTCGGCAGGTCGTAGACCAGCATCATGACGCGGGCGCCCTGGCCGCCATAGTCGAGGCCGAGGGACGGCCCCTGCCAATAGAGCGGGTGCTCGCCGGCATTCTTGGTGTTGAGTTGGCCTTCGCCATAGGTCAGACCGGCGATGAAGGCGCCCGAGCCTTCCTGACCGAGGATGTAGCCGTTCGGCAGGCCATATTGCTGGAAGGCCCGCTCGACCACCTTGGCCAGGCCGCCGCTGGTGGAGCCGAAAAAGGAATGCCCGGCATCGACGATTTCCTGCATCGAATAATGCTGGTTGGTCGGCGCTGCCGCCGCCTGACGAACCGGCAATACGAAGCTCACGAACGCAACGATGGCCAAGATCAAGCCGAGGCCCACCGTTCTTGAGCCGGGGCTGGGCATTCTCTTCAGGAGTTGATAGCGCATGTCAGTCATCCGTTCATCATGGTCGGTGCGATTGAGAGCGGGCGCGTGGCTCATTCGCATGAACGCACCCAATATGCCTCGCTCCCCGTACCAGACTGTTCCGCCCGATTTCCGCAGGGCGATTCGCGCGCGAAAAAGTCTGGTGGTGATGAATGCATTTTGCGTCGATCATCTTAACAATCGGTTTACCAAATATGGTGTCTTTATGGCGAGTGGTACGCCGCCTGCGGCAATCCTCGAGCAATCTTGCCGTGGCAACGTAAAATCATACGGCGTTCCGCCTTGTCAGCATTCAGGAGACAATGAATGTCGAAGAATCCGAACCTCACCTTGACCGGACCGGATCTGGCCGCGCTGCTGTGCAGCCGCGTCTGCCATGATGTGATCTCGCCGGTCGGTGCGATCAATAACGGCCTGGAGCTGCTCGACGAGGGCGGTGCCGATGCCGATGCCATGGACCTGATCCGCACGAGCGCGCTCAACGCTTCGGTCCGCCTCAAATTCGCGCGTCTTGCCTTCGGCGCCTCCGGTTCCGTCGGCGCCTCGATTGATACGGGCGAGGCCGAACGTGCCGCCAAGGATTTCGCCGCCGCCGAGAAGAAGGCCGAGGTGAGCTGGACCGGCCCGCGCGCTATCATCCCCAAGAACCGGGTCAAGCTGCTGCTCAATCTTTTCCTCGTCGCTTACGGCTCGATCCCGCGCGGCGGCAATATCGACGTGACGCTGGAAAATCCCGATCTTGACGCCAAGTTCACGATCATCACCAAGGGCCGGCTGATGCGCGTGCCGCCGAAATTCGCCGAAATCTGCTCCGGTACACTGGAAGAGGCGGTCGATGCCCATTCGATCCAGCCCTATTACACCGTGCTTCTGGCTGACGAGAGCGGCATGGAACTTTCCTACAAGGCCACGCCGGAAGAGCTGACCTTCATTGCCGCCATGCGCGGGGAATAGCCGGCTTTCACAGGCCGCATTTCATACCCCGTGGCCGGAGGCGGCCACGGGGTATTTTACGTGCATCACTATGTTTCTGCACAATCTTTCGGTTGCCCGTACAATTGAAATATAACGGTAACGAATCCTTAGCCTCGCGCGCATATCGTTCCAATTTGAGGTTGGTGCCCGACCGATGGCGACCGGGCGCGAAGGAGCGGATAATGCAGCGGTTCATGATTACGGATACGTCGGATGTCGTACGCAAGGTCGGCAAGCGCATTCTGTCCGAGCTGGATTTTCTCGTGAGCGAAGCCGGCGATGCCCGTGAGGCGTTGGCGCGCTGCCAGGCTGAAATTCCCGATTATCTGATCGTCGATGCCGGCATGGAAGGCGCGCTGGAGCTGATCGCCAGCATCCGCGCCATGCCGAACGGCAAGGACGTGAAGATTTACTACTGCGTCATCGAGGCGGATCTGCGCAAGCTGATGGCCGGAAAGCGGGCCGGCGCCACCGATTTCCTGCTGAAGCCCTTCGACCGCAAGATCCTGACCGCCGTTTTCGGCAATCGCGCCATCGCGGCCTGATCTTAGCCAAGCCATTCCAAGTCCATGAATGACGGCCGCCTCTTGAGGCGGCTTTTTTATAGCCGATGACATCGACAACAAAAAATCCCGCCTGATGGGCGGGATTTCGATTGGTGCGGCGGTTGTGGGGCAGGCGGCTCAGGCGCTTTCGGCTAGCTCGTTACTGTCGGGTTCGCGCAGCACATAGCCACGGCCCCAGACCGTTTCGATATAGTTGGCGCCGCCGGCAGCATTTGCGAGCTTCTTGCGCAGCTTGCAGATGAAGACGTCGATGATCTTCAGTTCCGGCTCGTCCATGCCGCCATAAAGATGGTTCAGGAACATTTCCTTGGTGAGCGTGGTGCCCTTGCGGAGCGAAAGAAGCTCCAGCATCTGGTATTCCTTGCCCGTTAGATGCACGCGCTGGCCGCCGACTTCGACGGTCTTGGCGTCGAGATTGACGATCAGTTCGCCGGTCATGATCACCGACTGGGCATGGCCCTTGGAACGGCGAACGATGGCGTGAATTCGTGCGACCAATTCATCCTTGTGAAAGGGTTTGGTCATATAGTCGTCTGCACCGAAGCCGAGACCGCGAACCTTGTCTTCAATACCGGCCATGCCGGAGAGGATGAGGATCGGTGTCTTGACCTTCGACAGGCGCAGCGTGCGAAGCACTTCGTAGCCGGACATGTCGGGTAGGTTGAGATCGAGCAGAATGATGTCGTAGTCGTAGAGCTTTCCAAGATCCACGCCTTCTTCACCGAGATCGGTGGTGTAGACGTTGAAACTCTCGGATTTGAGCATCAGCTCGATGCTCTGCGCTGTCGCGCTATCGTCTTCAATTAGTAGAACCCGCATAATTATCCCCTTTACCGCCGCCGAAAGGTCGTCAGCCCCCTACGCGATACCGAACAAATCACTGCCTGATTTGGAAGCTGCCATGGAATGGTTAACAAATTCTGATTCACTCTGGCAAGTCGTATCGAATTTATTAAATAATTTTTCCATTGCACTGTTTTCCAAAGACAATCGGCAAATATCAATCCTAAAGTGTTGCATTAAGAAGACACGCCAAGTGATTCATTCGACTCGCCAATGCCGACATATCGAATTCCGACCTCGGCATTTACTGACCCTTAAATCATTGCCCCTATCATTAACGATGCCCGTAAACGAAAGGTTACCAGCGGTAGGTTTTTATTAAGATCGCTGGAAATTTTTTTAACCAAACCGTCTCAAAGCGGCGCGGCGGGTCATTTTATCGAGAGCCGGGGTCTCGCATCACGGGAGTAATGCGTATGAAGTCACGTGAGAGCCTAACGCGCCTGAAGGAGTTTCAGGTGAACGAAAAACGCCGTCAGTTGCAGCAATTGCAGATGATGATGGCGGAATTCGACCGTATGACAAAGGATCTGGAGAGCCAGATCGTGCTGGAAGAGAAAAAGTCCGGCATTGTCGACCCGAGCCACTTTGCCTACCCGACCTTTGCCAAGGCCGCGCGCCAGCGTGCGGACAATCTGCAGGTGTCGATCCGGGAATTGCAGGTGCAGGAAGAGGCGTTGGAAACATCGCTGGAAGAAATGCAGGCCGAATATGCCAAGGCGGCAGCCTTGGAAGAGCGTGACGGCTCGGGTCCGGTAAGGGCGCGCGCCTGATTTAACCATTCCGTCGCGAGCTGTTGATCCCAAGCCGACTGTGTTCCGAAATCGGAATGTTTTCCGGGGGATACGGGAAGCGGCGGGAACGGCACGAGAGCCGTGCATGACTGGCCATGATTGGGCCGGCCATGCACGGTTTTTGGTGTTTTCAGGAGGAAAAGTGTGCCGTCTTTGCTGAGGAGACGTCTACATATTCACAACGTCATGCCATTCTTCATGACGTAGGGACTGCGCCTTGAAAAAAGGGCAGAGCGGGATGATCTTCCAGCCGCCGCGGCGGGCTTCCTCGACGGCATGAAGGGCGAGTGCCTGGCCGACGCCCTTGCCTCGAAGGGCATCCGGAACACCGGTATGATCGATGATGATGAGGTTTGGTGAGGCGCGGGAAAAGGTCATTTCGGCCTCGTGGCCCTCGACCGTGGCGACATAACGGCCGCCTGACGCGTTGTTTTCGTTACGAATATTCATGATCAACCTCCCAATTGTTGCGTATTGGGAAGAGTGACATGGGGAAGGCGAGCTGCCAACCGGTGAAATCGGCAACGCATCGTCTCCTTTTCGAATATCGCTTCGATATCAAGGAGAACATTAAACAGTCCATTTGGACGGATTTTATGCCTGATGTGCCAAAGTGGCTTTTAGCGGCCGTTTGGCCATCGCCAGAACAGGCGGGCTTGCCGCGATTTCCATGCAGCCAGGTCTGTGGTTTTTACACTGGCTGCATCATGATTTCGGGCCTTCTTCTTGTCCTGGAGTGGAGGGAAGGAGGCCCGAACCGAAGATCAAACGGATATCGCGGCTGCTGCAATCGTCAGTGACGATACTGCTGTATGCGGGTCGTCCGCAGGCCGGCGAGGCCATGGGAATTGATGGACGACTGCCAGGAAAGGAATTCTTCGACAGTGAGCGTATAACGTTCGCAGGCTTCTTCCAAGCTCAGCAGGCCACCGCGTACAGCGGCGACAACCTCGGCCTTACGACGGATAACCCAGCGGCGCGTGTTCGGCGGCGGCAGGTCGGCTATCGTCAGCGGGCTGCCATCGGGGCCGATGACATACTTTACTCGGGGACGTATCATTTCGGTCATTGGACTCTCTACACATACTCAAGACCACAAGAGCCACTCTAGCTTGCCACATTTAAAAATTGCCTAAGCGCTTAGTAACACTTTGCTAAGAATTTTAAGAAAAGCCGCCGCAGACTGATTTGCAGCTGGCGCAGTGCGACCACAAGCCAAGCTAGCCCCTATAATTCGTAGGAGAATACAGGTCGCGCTACTATTTTTTGTCAGTAAAAACTTACGCTTCTGGATTGAAAACTAGGCGTCGACCAGATTTTTCTTCCCGCCCCAGCAGATGAAATTGGGGTTGGCGAAATCGGAATCCTCGCTCTGGTCGGTCTTGCCATAGGCGAGGGGATGGCCGTCGAGCGTAACAGTCGAGCCGCCCGCTGCGCGCAATACCGCATCGCCGGCTGCCGTGTCCCATTCCATCGTGCGGGTAAAGCGCGGATAGACGTCGGCCTTGCCTTCGGCGAGAAGACAGAATTTCAGCGAGGAGCCGATTGAGGTGCAGGCGGAGACGGCATTTTCCTCGAGGAAGCTGTCCGTCCTCGGGCTGCTGTTGCAGCGACTGGCAAGCGCCAGCAGCCTGTCGGGCCGCCCGCGCACGGTAATGATCGAGCGGTCGGAGACGGTGAAACTGGCCGAAATGACGAGCTTGCGTGCTTCGTGGCATTCTCCGGTAAATGCAATGCCGAGTGCCGGCGCGAAAACGATCCCGGCAACGGGTGCGCCGTTGTGGATATAGGCGATGTTGACGGTGAACTCGTCGCGATGCTCGATGAATTCGCGCGTGCCGTCGAGCGGATCGACGAGGAAGAAGGAGCGGCCGCGAATGTCGGGAACCCTGCCGGCCGCCACTGATTCCTCGGCGACTGCCGGAATGTCGGGGAAATCGCGCGTTAGATGCTCGAGAATGATATGTTCGGCGCGTTCATCGGCGATGGTGACGGGGCTCTGGTCCTGCTTCAAGGCGACAGCGTAGCCCGCGCGGTAGACCTCCAAAATGGCCTTACCTGCCTCGAGGGCAGCTTTTTCAAATGTCGCGAGCATTTGCCTGTTCGTCTTTCCGCAGCTCGTCTGCGTTGCAAGTCCCGGATTATGATACTTAAGAGGTCTTCACTCTGAAGTGTAGACCCAGCGTTGATCACGTTTTTACCGCCTAGCTATCGGATCGTGACTCGGCAAGAGGACTTTGCAGCCCAGCGCCGATCCCGGCGGCATCCCCAGAACCGCGTGCTTTTTGAGATACAGGGGTTCGCTGCCGTAGCGCATTCGAGAAAGAAGATGTCCTGTTTGCGAAGATTTTCCGTCCTTTCGGGACTTGTCGTTTTTATTGCATATGCGAATGTGCGGCCGGATAGAGATCGGGATTAATCCATGCGTTATTCGGCATATCAGCTTCTAAAACAGGCGCTTTCGGGAAACCGGCATTGGCAACCTGTGTGGCGAACCCCGGAGCCGAAGCCGCATTACGACGTGATCATCGTCGGCGGCGGCGGGCATGGGCTGGCGACGGCCTATTATCTCGCCAAAGAGTTCGGCATCACCAATGTCGCCGTCTTGGAAAAGAGCTATCTCGGCTCCGGCAATGCCGGCCGCAACACCACGATCATCCGCTCCAACTATCTGTTGCCGGGTAACGAGCCGTTCTACGAATTCTCGATGCAGCTCTGGGAAGGGCTGGAGCAAGACTTCAATTATAACGCCATGGTCTCGCAACGCGGCGTCCTCAACCTCTTCCATTCCGATGGCCAGCGCGATGCTTATGCTCGGCGCGGTAATGCGATGCGTATGCATGGGGTCGACGCGGAGCTGCTGAACCGGGATCAGGTGCGCAAGATGATGCCCTATCTCAATTTCGATCACGCGCGCTTCCCGATCCTCGGCGGCCTGCTGCAGGAACGTGGCGGCACGGCCCGGCATGATGCCGTCGCCTGGGGCTATGCGCGCGGCGCCGACAGCCGTGGCGTCGATCTCATCCAGCAATGCGAGGTGATCGGCATTCGCCGCGACGAAAGCGGGGCGGTGACCGGT
Organism: Rhizobium sp.; assembly: GCA_036383055.1. Taxonomy (GTDB): domain Bacteria; phylum Pseudomonadota; class Alphaproteobacteria; order Rhizobiales; family Rhizobiaceae; genus Rhizobium. The sequence goes on from DASVPC010000037.1 coordinate 19,492, forward strand.
GTGGAGACGACGCGCGGCTTCATCGGTTGCGGCAAGCTGGCACTGGCGGCGGCCGGCCATACTTCTATTCTCGGCAACATGGCGGATCTGGAACTGCCGATCGAAACCCATGTGCTCCAGGCTTTCGTTTCGGAGGGCCTGAAGCCGGTGATCGACCATGTCATCACCTATGGCGCCGGACATTTCTACATATCGCAGTCGGACAAGGGCGGTTTGGTCTTCGGCGCCGATATCGATTATTACAGTTCCTATGCCCAGCGCGGCAATCTCGCCACTGTCGAGCACACGATGGAGGAGGGAGTGTCGCTGATCCCCGGCCTGTCGCGTGTCCGCGTGCTGCGCACCTGGGGCGGGGTGATGGATATGAGCATGGACGGCTCGCCGATCATCGACCGCACGCATATCGACAATCTCTATCTGAACTGCGGCTGGAACTATGGGGGTTTCAAGGCGACGCCGGCCTCCGGTTTCTGCTTCGCGCACCTGATCGCCAAGGGCGAGAGCCACGAGGTCAGCCGCTTCATGCGTCTCGATCGCTTCGAGCGCGGTTTTGTGATCGACGAAAGCGGCAAGGGTCCGCAGCCAAATCTGCATTGAGGGCACGAAACCAATGGCAAGCTTGATCAACTGCCCGCATTGCGGCATGCGCCCGAAGGAAGAATTCACCATTCGCGGCGCCTCGGTCGTCCGCCCGGCACCGTCCGCGCCGGATGAGGACTGGCATCGCTATGTCTATATTCGCGACAATGAGCGCGGGCGCATTCTCGAGGATTGGCATCATGCTGCCGGTTGCCGCCGCTGGCTCATTGTCGAGCGCAGCAATGTCACCCACGAGGTTTTCTCCGTCACCGATGCGGCCGACAAGGCGCGGGAGGCGGCCCAATGACGGCCTATCGTCTTTCCTCCGGCGGCCTCGTCAATCGCAGCCGTCCGCTTTCGTTCAAGTTCGACGGCAAGGATATGAAAGGTCTGGAGGGCGATACGCTCGCCGCTGCCCTTCTCGCCAATGACCAGCTGCTGGTCGGCCGCAGCTTCAAATACCACCGGCCGCGCGGCATTCTGACGGCGGGTTCGGCCGAGCCGAACGCACTGGTGACGATCGGCAAGGACGGCCGCACCGAGCCGAACACGCGGGCGACCGTTGCCGAACTCTATCAGGGCCTGACGGCCGTCAGCCAGAACCGCTGGCCGTCGCTGAAATATGATGTCGCCTCGATCAACGGGTTGCTGTCGCCCTTCCTCGGCGCCGGCTTCTACTACAAGACCTTCATGTGGCCGGCAGCCTTCTGGGAGAAGGTCTACGAGCCGCTGATCCGCCGTGCCGCCGGTCTCGGCAAGGCGGTGATGGAGCCCGATCCGGATCGCTACGAGAAAGTCTGGGCGCATTGCGACTTGCTGGTGATCGGCTCCGGCCCGGCGGGATTAATGGCGGCGCTGACGGCGGCGCGTGCCGGTCTGCGCATCATTCTCGCGGACGAAGGATTTCGTCTGGGCGGGTCGCTTCTGTCCGAACGGCTGTCGATCGGCGGCGTTTCCGCCGATGCCTTCTTGCATGCGGCGCTCGAGGAGCTTCAGAGCTTCGAAAATGTCACCTTGATGCCGCGCACCACGGTGGTTGGCTGGTACGACGACAATGTCTTTGGCGCGGTCGAGAAGGTACAGAAGCATGTGGCGATGCCGTCGCCGGATCTGCCGGTCGAGCGCCTTTGGCGTATCGCTGCCAAGCGCGCCATCCTTGCGACCGGCGCTGAAGAACGGCCCCTGGTGTTCGGCGGCAATGACAAGCCGGGCGTGATGATGTCCGGTGCGATGCGCAGTTATCTCAATCGCTATGGCGTGGTCGCCGGCCAGAAGGTGGCGGTGTTCACCAATGGCGGCTCCGGCTATCGCACGGCGCAGGATCTGGCGGCCGAAGGTGTCGAGATATCGGCCATCATCGATACGCGCACTGACGCGTCGGATGCAGCGCCACAGGGCGTTCGGGTCATATATGGCGGCACCATACAGGCCACGAAGGGCAAATATCGCATCAGCGGCGTCATCGCCGATCGCGGTGGCTTGGACGAGCTGATCGCTTGCGATGCGCTGGCCATGTCCGGCGGTTGGTCGCCTATCATCCATCTTGCCTGCCAGCGCGGCGCAAAGCCGGTGTGGTCGGAGGAGAAGCAGGCATTCATGGCGCCGACGGTCGGCGGCGAGCTGGAAATTGCCGGTTCGGCGGCCGGCATCGATGGCGTTTCGGGCTGTCTTGCGGATGGTGCCGCCAAGGCGCGGCAGGTGATCGCAAGCCTTGGCTGCAAGGCGCATGCGGCCGAGATGCCGGAAGTGGAAGGCGATTACGATCCGTCCTTTGCGGCGACCTGGCATTTGCCGGGCGCCAACGACAAGGCCTTTGTCGATTTCCAGAACGACGTGCACACCAAGGATCTGGGCCTGGCGCTGCGCGAAGGCTTCGGCCATGCCGAGCATGCCAAGCGCTATACGACCAGCGGCATGGCGACGGATCAGGGCAAGCTCGGCAATGTCAACGCCGCCGGGATCATCGCCGGCATGCGTGGCGTCAGTCCGGCTGCCGTCGGCACGACGACATTTCGGCCTTTCTATACGCCTGTCTCCTTCGGTGCCCTGGCGGGCACTTCGCGCGGCAAGCACGCGCATCCGGTGCGGGAATCGCCGCTGCATGGCTGGGCCAAGAAGAATGGCGCTGTTTTTGTCGAATCCGGCCTTTGGTATCGTTCTGCCTGGTTTGCACGCGTTGGCGAAAAGACCTGGCGTGACAGCGTCGACCGCGAAGTGCTGAATGTTCGCAGCAATGTCGGGCTCTGCGATGTCTCGACGCTCGGCAAGATCGAAATCTTCGGCAAGGATGCCGCCGAGTTTCTCAACCGGCTTTATTCTAATGCTTTCCTGAAGCTGCCGGACGGTAAGGCGCGCTACGGGCTGATGCTTCGCGAAGACGGCATCGTGTTTGATGATGGCACGACGAGCCATCTATCGCCGAATCACTTCTTCCTCACCACCACGACAGCAATGGCCGGCGAAGTGATGACGCATATGGAGTTCTGCTCCCAGAACCTCTGGCCGCAACTCGACGTACGTTTCGTTTCCTCGTCGGATCAATGGGCGCAGATGGCGATCGCCGGACCGAAGGCGCGGCTGGTTCTGGAACAGGTCGTCGAGGACGACATTTCTGACACGTTCTTCCCATTCCTCGCCGCTGCCGAGGTGGTTCTAAAGGGCGGGTTGAAAGCGCGGCTGTTCCGCATCTCCTTCTCCGGTGAACTGGCTTACGAGCTTGCCGTTCCCGCCGGTTATGGCGAGGCGGTGGCGGATGCGGTCATGGAGGCGGGCAAGGCGCATGGTATCTGCGCCTATGGCGTCGAGGCGTTGAATGTGCTGCGCATCGAGAAGGGCCATGTCACTCATAACGAACTGGATGGCCGTACCACGCCCGACGATGTCGGTCTTGGCCGGATGATGTCGGCGCAGAAGCCGGATTTTATCGGCAAGCGTCTCTCGACCCGCTTCGGCCTGACCGCTGCCGACCGTGGCCAGCTTGTCGGCTTGAAGCCGATCGAGGCCGGCAAGGAAATCCGGGCCGGCGCGCACCTCTTGAAGGAAGGCGCCAAGCCATCGACAGTGAACGATCAGGGGCATGTCTCCTCGGCCTGCTTCTCGCCCGTTCTCAATCATTTCATCGCTCTCGCCTTCCTGAAATCGGGCCGCGAGCGGATCGGCGAGCATGTGGTCGTCTGGGACGGGTTGCGCGGCGAGGAAGTGGTTGCCGAGGTCTGCAATCCGGTCTTTGTCGATCCCGACAACAAGAAGCTTTTAGGGTGAGGGTCTGATGAGCGTCGCATATCAAAACAGGCACGTTCTGGAAGATCATATCTCCGGTTTCGAGGCCGAGCCCAATCCGAACCATCTCACCGTGGTCCGCCGCCCGGTCATCTTTTCCGTGCTCGGCCATGCTGGACAAGAGGACTGGACGCTGGCGGCGCTGAAGGCGATGCCGGATATCTCCGTGCGCCATGTCGGGCCTGGCGAATGGCTGGCTGTGTCCGAGACGCTCGGGGCAGAGAGCCTGGCGCGTGATCTCGCCATGCTGGATGCGGCCCGCGCTTCCTTTTTCGAGCAGAGCGACGGCCGTGTCGTGTTGCGTCTTTCTGGCCCGAGCGTTCGCCGCATCCTGGCGAAATGCGTGGCGGTTGATCTGCATCCGCAGGTCTTTACCGAGGGGCAATCCGCCAGCATGCTGTGCTGCCATGTCAGCGCCAATCTCGCCCGCACCGGCCCCGACCGTTTCGAGATCATCGTGCCGCGTTCCTATTCCGGCAGTGTTTTCGAGGAGGTGATGGAGATGGGACGTGAGTTCGCGCTGACGGCTGGCTTCGCCGATTGAGACTGCAATCCGGAACGGTGTGACGCGGTTTTCCGAGGGGGCCATGCGTCCGAAAGCGAATGGCGCGATCCGAACAATCGCGATGGCGCAAACAGACATATCGGTTTCGCAGTTCGGGCTATTTGGCTCACCGGATAGTCTCTAGGCTGCCCTGCAAATACGGTCGGTCACGGGGGAAAACTCCCTGCGGCTTCGAGCCGAAAACAGGGGATTTCCAGATGAAAAGCCATGCCAGGGTCGTCGTCATCGGCGGCGGGGTCGTCGGATGTTCGGTGCTTTATCACCTGACGAAATTCGGCTGGACGGATGTCGTCCTGCTTGAACGCTCCGAACTGACGTCGGGCTCGACCTGGCATGCGGCCGGCGGCATGCACACGATCAATGGTGACCCGAACGTTGCCAAGCTGCAGAAATACACGGTCGAGCTTTACAAGGAAATTCAAGAATATTCCGGCCAGGATATTGGTCTGCATATGACCGCTGGCCTGATGCTGGCCGCGACGCCGCAGCGCTTCGACTGGCTGAAGTCGATCCTCGCCAAGGGCCGCTATAACGGTCTGGAGGCGACATTGCTTACGCCGAAGGAAGCGCACGAGATGATGCCGCTTCTCGACCCGAACCAGTTCGTCGGCGCTCTCTACGACCCCGTTGAAGGCCATCTCGACCCTTACGGCACGACCCATGCCTATGCCCGGTCGGCCAAGAAGAACGGCGCTGAGATCTATCTGCACACCAAGGTCGAGGAGTTGGTGCAGCGCGAGGACGGCTCCTGGCGAGTGATCACCAACCAGGGCGAGATCGTCGCCGAGCATGTCGTCAATGCCGGCGGCCTCTGGGCGCGCGAGGTCGGCCGCATGGTCGGGCTGGAGCTGCCGGTGCTCGCCATGGAGCATATGTATCTGATCACCGAGGACATGCCCGAGGTGATGGACTTCAACAAATCCACCGGCAAGGAGCTGATGCACTGCGTCGATTTCGATGGCGAGATCTATCTGCGCCAGGAGCGGCAGGGCATGCTGATGGGCACCTATGAAAAGGCCTGTCGTCCGTGGTCGCCGGTGACGACGCCCTGGGATTTCGGCCACGAGCTGCTGGCCGAGGATATCGAGCGCATCACGCCGGAACTCGAAGTCGGTTTCCGCCATTTCCCCGCCTTCAACAATGCCGGCATCAAGAAGATCATCAACGGGCCTTTCACCTTCTCGCCGGATGGCAATCCGCTGGTCGGGCCGGTGCGGGGTCTGACGAATTACTGGTCGGCCTGTGCCGTCATGGCCGGCTTCAGCCAGGGCGGCGGCGTCGGACTGGCGCTCGCCAACTGGATGATCCACGGCGACCCGGGCTTTGACGTTTTTGCCATGGATGTCTCGCGCTACGGCGATTATGCGACGCTTGCCTACACCAACGCCAAAGTGCGCGAGAATTACACGCGCCGCTTCTCCATCCGCTACCCCAACGAGGAATTGCCGGCGGCGCGGCCGCTGCTGACGACGCCGATCTATGACAAGCTCAAGGCGGCGGGCGGTGTTTTCGGCGCGTATTACGGGCTGGAACAGGCATTGTGGTTTGCGCCCGAGGGCGAGGTGGACCAGTTTTCCTGGCGGCGTTCCAATGATTTCGACGTCGTCGGCGCGGAGGCCAAGGCGGTGCGCGAAAGCGTCGGGCTGATGGAGACCTCCGGTTTTGCCAAATATTCGGTCAAGGGACCGGGCGCGGAAGCCTTTCTGGACCAATTGCTTGCCTGCCGTATTCCAGCCATCGGCCGCATGACGCTGGCGCCGATGCTGAAGCACGACGGCAAGCTGATCGGCGATTTCACGCTCGCCAAGCTGGGTGAGGAGGATTTCCTCGTCATCGGTTCAGGCATTGCCGAGGCCTATCACATGCGCTGGTTCGAGAGCCTGCTGCCGAAGGACGGTTCGGTGGAGCTGAAGGCACTTGGGCTGTCGCTGCTCGGTCTCTCCATCGCCGGGCCGAACGCGCGCAAGCTCCTGGAAAAGCTGACGCATCAGGACGTCTCCTCAGCCGCATTTCCCTTCATGTCCATCCGCCGCATGGATCTCGGTATGGCGCCGGCCATTGTCGGCCGTGTCTCTTATACGGGCGATCTCGGTTACGAGATCTGGATGAAGCCGGAACATCAGCGTTATCTCTTCGATCTGCTGATGGAGGCGGGCGCTGAATTCGGCATCAGGCTCTTTGGTTTGAGAGCCCTGAACGCGCTGCGCCTCGACAAATCCTATGGCAGCTGGGCGCGTGAATATCGTCCGCTTTATGGACCGTTTGAGGCCGGGCTCGGCCGATTCGTAGCGCTTTCCAAGGAGGCGGATTTCATCGGCAAGGCAGCGGCCGCCAGGGAGAAGGCCGAGGGTGGAGCGATGAGGCTGCGCACCTTCATTCTGGCCGTGAAGGATGCCGACGTCATCGGCGACGAGCCGATCTATCACGAGGGAGCGGTCTGCGGCTGGGTGACTTCGGGCGGCTATGCCCATGCCTCGGGCGTCTCAGTCGCCGTCGGCTATGTGCCGAAGGAGATTGCCGACGAGGCGCGGGGATGGTCGATCGAGCTGCTCGGCGACATAGTGCCGGCAACGCTGCAGCCACTGCCGTTGTTCGACGCTGATGGCGCGCGCATGCGCTCCTGAACGTCAGCCTTGAGCGAATGGAGCGGGCTTGCTGTAGAGCCCGTTCCCGAAGAGATGTTTTCGGTCTGAACCATCTATTCTGCTGTCTTGGCTATTTTTTGAGCTGGAACATGCCGTTTTTCTGCCATTTTTGGTTCGAATTGCGCCATTGCACGGTCATTTGAAAAGAATTTGTCAATTTCCTGCCTTTTTGGCTTCACATTTCCTTCGAAAGCAGTATGGAATCGCGCCCAAGGGCCCTCTCGAAAGGAACCTCAATCAATAAGAGATGCGGTCCATAGACTCCGCATCCAGGGGAAATGACATATGGATTATTTCGTCCAGCTATTGCTGAACGCGATTACGCTTGGCTCCGTATATGGCCTGATCGCTATCGGTTACACCATGGTTTACGGCATCATCGGCATGATCAATTTCGCCCATGGCGATATTTTTATGCTTGGTGGATTTGCTGCTCTCATAGCTTATCTGGTTCTGATGACCCTTTTCGTGGGATTGCCGATTGTTGTCGTGCTTCTTGTCATGATGATCGTCGCCATATTGATGACGAGCCTGTGGAATTGGACCATTGAGAAGGTCGCCTACCGGCCGTTGCGCGGTTCGTTCCGCCTGGCGCCGTTGATCACCGCGATCGGCATGTCGATCACGATCTCGAACTTCATTCAGATCGCGCAGGGGCCGCGCAATAAGCCTATCCCTCAGCTGGTTGGCGATGTTTACACGTTTGACGGTATTTCTGTCTCATTGAAGCAGGTTATCCTCACAGTCGTTACGGTCGTGCTGTTGGCGATCTTCTGGTATATCGTCAACAAGACCTCGCTTGGTCGCGCCCAGCGCGCCACCGAGCAGGATCGCAAGATGGCGGCGCTGCTCGGCATCAATGTTGACCGAACCATTTCCATCACCTTCATCATGGGCGCTGCACTCGCGGCGGTCGCCGGTACTCTCTACCTGATGTACTACGGCGTTGCCCATTTCACGGATGGCTTCACTCCCGGTATCAAGGCGTTCACCGCTGCTGTTCTGGGAGGTATCGGTTCGCTGCCGGGCGCCGTATTGGGCGGGCTGATGATTGGTTTCATCGAGTCTTTCTGGTCCGCATACTTCCCCTTGGCGTACAGGGAAGTGGCTGTGTACTCCATTCTTGCCTATGTGCTGATCTTCAAGCCTACTGGCATCCTTGGACGGCCAGAAGTCGAGAAGGTGTGACGTCATGGCAAACGTAAATCTTGTTGCCGACAAGTCCGAATCCGGACTTGTCCGGAAGGCATTTATTGAAGCGTTCTGGACGGGGCTCGTCGCATGTGGACTGTTCGTGCTCTATATCGGCCTGAAGGCCGATCAGGACATTGACAACAAGCTGATCATTGTTCAGCGCTGGAACTGGCTGTTCATCTGGGTTGCCATTGCGGCGGTTGGGCGGTTTGTCATAGTCTTGATCCGTCAGCCATTTTTCGATGGCGTGGCTTGGATCAATAAATCCCTGGTTCCTGAATTGCCAGGTTACCGGGAAGATTTCGCAACATTTCGCGCATATTCCCCGAAAGCCCTCCTTCTTCTTCTTTTGATGTTTCCGTTCATCGCGCTCGGTTGGTCGATCTGGGTAACCGGGGCTGGCCCGAGCGGGGCATTGAAGGCTATCGACAACTATGGCGTGCAGATACTGATCTATGTCATGTTGGCATGGGGTCTCAATATCGTCGTCGGCCTGGCTGGGTTGTTGGACCTTGGATACGTCGCCTTCTATGCGGTGGGTGCCTATTCCTACGCATTGCTATCGCATTATTACGGTTTGTCCTTCTGGGTGCTGCTGCCGCTCTCGGGCATTTTCGCCGCAATGTGGGGTATGATTCTAGGGTTCCCGGTTCTGCGGTTGCGCGGCGATTATCTGGCGATCGTGACATTGGCTTTCGGAGAAATCATCCGAATTGTTCTGTTGAACTGGACCGATCTCACGAGGGGAAGTTTCGGCATTTCCGGTGTGGCGAAAGCATCGTTCTTTGGAATTTATAGCTTCGATGTCGGCGGCGCCAATAATTTTGCCAAGAGTTTGGGTCTGCCGATGTCATCGGTTTGGTACAAAATGTTTCTGTTCTACGTTATCCTGGCTCTCTGCCTGCTGACCGCGTATGTGACGATTCGGTTGCGCCGCATGCCGATCGGCCGGGCTTGGGAAGCATTGCGTGAAGATGAAATCGCTTGCCGCTCACTCGGCATCAACACGGTGACAACGAAGCTGACGGCTTTTGCGACCGGTGCTATGTTTGGTGGTTTCGCTGGTTCCTTCTTTGCGGCGCGCCAGGGTTTCGTTTCGCCGGAATCCTTCGTCTTCATGGAATCTGCGATGATTCTTGCCATCGTCGTGCTCGGTGGGATGGGATCTCTCGTCGGCATCGCCGTCGCCGCGCTGGTGATGATAGGTTCCATCGAAGCGTTACGCGATATGGATTTTCTCAAGATTTGGTTCGGCGCGGATTTCCAGCCGGATCAGTACCGCATGCTGATCTTCGGTCTGGCGATGGTTGTCGTCATGCGCTTTAAACCGCGTGGCTTTGTCGGAACGCGTGAGCCGACCGCCTTCCTCAAGGAACGAAAAGCGGTGTCCGGCAGCTTTACCAAGGAGGGCCACGGCTGATGAACGCTGTGACCGCAACCCCCGACGACGTCCTGCTGAGGGTCGATCATCTCTCGATGCGCTTCGGCGGCCTGATGGCGATCAACGACTTCTCCTTCGAGGCCAAGCGCGGCGATATCACCGCGCTGATCGGACCGAATGGTGCCGGCAAGACGACCGTATTCAACTGCATCACCGGCTTCTACAAGCCGACGATGGGGATGATCACGCTCCATCAGAAGAGTGGCAAGGAATATCTCCTTGAGCGGCTGCCGGATTTCCGGATCACCCGCGAAGCCAAGGTGGCGCGCACGTTCCAGAATATTCGTCTGTTCTCGGGCCTCACTGTGCTTGAAAACCTGCTAGTGGCGCAGCACAACAAGCTGATGAAGGCGTCTGGCTATACGGTGCTCGGCCTACTCGGTATCGGTAAATATCGTGCTGAGGCCAAGAATGCCATCGAACTGGCGCGCCATTGGCTGGAGAAGGCAGATCTGATCGATCGCGCCGATGATCCCGCCGGCGACCTCTCCTACGGCGCCCAGCGTCGCCTGGAAATCGCCCGCGCCATGTGCACCGGTCCGGAACTCCTATGCCTCGATGAGCCGGCTGCCGGTCTCAACCCGCGCGAATCGCTGGTGCTGAACGAATTCCTGCGCAGCATCCGTAAGGATGCGGATACGTCGATCCTGCTGATCGAACACGACATGTCGGTGGTGATGGAAATCTCCGACCATGTCGTCGTGCTCGAATACGGGCAGAAAATTTCCGATGGGACGCCTGACCAGGTCAAGAACGATCCGAGGGTGATCGCGGCCTATCTCGGCGTCGAGGATGAAGAAGTGGAAGAGGTCATCGCCGAAGTCGAGCACCTCCAGGAGGGTGAACACTGATGACGGGGCAACCGCTTCTGAAAGTTGACGGCGTCGAAACCTATTATGGCAATATTCGCGCTCTTGCCGGCGTGAATATCGAAGTTAACAGCGGCGAAATCGTCAGCCTGATCGGCGCCAATGGTGCTGGAAAATCGACACTGATGATGACGATCTGCGGCAGCCCGCAGGCTCGTGCTGGTTCGGTGACCTTCGATGGCCGCGACATCACCCATATGCCGACGCATGAGATCGCCCGGCTGCGTATCGCGCAGTCGCCCGAAGGACGGCGTATCTTCCCGCGCATGACGGTCTATGAAAACCTGCAGATGGGTGCGAGCCTCGACAAGCTCAAATACTTCAACGAGGACGTCGAGAAAATCTTCGCCCTGTTTCCGCGTCTGAAGGAGCGTCAGTCGCAGCGCGGCGGGACCTTGTCGGGTGGCGAGCAGCAGATGCTGTCGATCGGTCGTGCGCTGATGGCGCGCCCGAAGCTGCTTTTGCTCGACGAGCCATCGCTTGGCCTTGCGCCGCTGATCGTCAAGGGTATTTTTGAGGCCATCAAGGTTCTGAACAAGACCCAGGGGCTGACCGTGTTTCTGGTCGAGCAAAACGCCTTTGCCGCGCTGAAGCTCTCCGACCGCGGCTATGTCATGGTCAACGGCCGGGTGACGATGAGCGGTTCGGGCAAGGAATTGCTTGCCAATCCTGAGGTGCGCGCGGCCTACCTCGAAGGTGGACACCATTGAGCTCCATTTTGCGGAGAATTTGATATGCAGGGACTTTTTTCTGACGGCGATACTGGCGGGCGCCTGATCATTCGCGCGGTCATTGTGCTGCTCGGCTTCTGGACTGCATGGCGTGCCGGCCGCGCGGTGGCGTCCAACTGGAACTCCTATCCGCTGGTGGTCATCTATACGATCATGATCGGCCTCGCGCTGCAGTTCCTGCATCACGCGTTGTTCAATGGACCAGTGTTCGATCTTCTCAACTACAGTGTCGATCTGGTTATTCTGCTTGTCTTCGCCACCGCCGGATATCGTTCCAGACGCACGGACCAGATGGTGAATAATTATTATTGGCTCTATGAAAAGACCTCGGCCTTTTCATGGAAGAAGAAGAATTGACACTGCGCTGAAACTGGGCACAGTCTGAATACCAAGCTGGAAATGCTCGCGAAATCGCTTAACATATCTCGGGAACATACTTTCCAGGCTTTAAGAGGCAAATATACCGGCGCGATGGTTGGTGGGTATTGCGCAGGGAAAAGCAAACGGAACCCGCTTAAAAAATTGGGAGTAACAATATGAAGAAGTATCTCATGTCGGCCGTGGCTCTGTCGGCGATGATCGCTTTCAGCGGCGTTGCGAAGGCTGACATCCTCATCGGCGTCGGCGGTCCGTTGACAGGCCCGAATGCTGCCTTCGGTGCGCAACTCCAGAAGGGTGCTGAACAGGCTGTTGCCGATATCAACGCAGCTGGCGGCATCAATGGCGAAAAGCTCAAGCTCGAACTCGGCGACGACGTTTCGGACCCGAAGCAGGGCGTTTCGGTTGCCAACAAGCTCGTCGCTGACGGCGTGAAGTTCGTGGTCGGCCACTTCAATTCGGGCGTTTCCATCCCCGCTTCGGAAGTCTACGCCGAAAACGGCATTCTGCAGATCACTCCCGCTTCGACCAACCCGACCTTTACAGAGCGCGGCCTGTGGAACACCTTCCGTACCTGCGGTCGTGACGACCAGCAGGGTGCTGTCGCCGGCAAGTACATCGCCGACAACTTCAAGGGCGCCAAGGTTGCCGTCGTTCACGACAAGACCCCCTATGGTCAGGGTCTTGCCGACGAAACCAAGAAGAACCTCAACGCCGCTGGCGTGAAGGAAGTTCTCTATGAAGGCATCACGCCCGGCGACAAGGATTACTCGGCTCTCATCTCCAAGATGAAGGAAGCCGGCGTAGACTTCGTCTACTACGGCGGTCTGCACACTGAAGCCGGCCTGATCCTGCGTCAGCTGGCTGACCAGGGTGTCAAGGCACACTTCATGTCCGGTGACGGCATCGTTTCGAACGAGCTGGCATCGATCGCTGGCGACGCCGTTAACGGCACGCTGATGACCTTCGCTCCGGATCCGCGCAAGAATCCGGCTTCCACCGATCTCGTCGCCAAGTTCCGCGCTGCGGGCTATGAGCCGGAAGGCTATACGCTCTACGCCTACTCTGCCGTACAGGTCATTGCCGACGCGGCCAAGGCTGCCGGCTCCAACGACCCGATGGCTGTTGCCGACGCGCTGAAGGCAAAGGGTCCGTTCAAGACTGCCATCGGCGAACTCGGCTTCAACGCGAAGGGCGACATCACCCGTCCGGACTACGTCATGTACAAGTGGTCCAAGGGTGCCGACGGCAAGTACACCTACGACGAAATCTCGAAGTAATCTTCGCAACGCCGGTTTCCGGCTATGCGTTCGATCTGGGGAGCCCGGCCACTGGCCGGGCTTCTTTCGTTTCATATCGCAAGCTGGAGGAGGGGCAGTATTAGCTATATCTCATGCAGAACATGCGCTGCCTTGACGGCGGCGGAGGCGCGGTTTTCGACGCCGAGCTTCACATAGATCTGCTCCAGATGCTTGTTCACCGTCCGGGCGGAGAGACCGAGAATTTCGCCGATATCGCGATTGGACTTGCCCTTGGCGATCCAGAGCAGCACTTCGGATTCGCGTTGGGTGAGCGCAAAATGCTGGCGCAATACGCCGTCGTCGGCGCGCTGGTTGGTGGCGGTGAGGCGGAAGAGGTATTCGTCGGGGCCGATGGCACCGAGGAAGGCGAATTGCAGGGCGGCCTGGCCGCCATTGCTGATCGAGACCAGGTTGTCCCGCGCCGGACCCAGCCGGGCGCGCTCGGCCATGAAGGCGGCGATGTGCTTCACGACAAGCTCCAGCCCGTCGTCGCTACCGGTGGCGGCGTTGATCAGGCGGGTTGCCTGCGGTGTCGACCAATGGATCGCACCATCGCCCTTGACTGCCAGCAGGTGCCGCCCGGCGGCATCGAGCGCCACCCGGGCACTTTGGGCGGAGCGGGCATTGCGCAGGTGGACACGGATGCGGGCGCGCAACTCGTCGACGTTGATCGGCTTGGAGAGATAATCCACACCGCCGGATTCCAGCGCGTGCACCACATGTTCGGTCTCGGTCAGCCCGGTCATGAAGATGACCGGGATCTGGGCGACGCCGACATTGGCCTTCAGTCGCCGACACGTCTCGAAGCCGTCCATCGAAGGCATAACTGCGTCCAGCAGGATCAGATCCGGCGTGATGCGCTCGACGATGTTCAGCGCCGCCGATCCCGAGGTGGCAATCAGCACAGAGAAGCCTGACTGTTCCAGGGCATCGGTCAGGAATCCGAGTGCCTCCGGCGAATCGTCCACGAGCAAGACTATATCGCGGGGAAGAGCGGGCTCAGCCAATCGGTTCTACCTTTTCGTTGTCGAATTTGCTCAGGAAATCCAGGAACCCGTCGAGGTTGAAGGCCTGGACATAGGTGCGTAGAGCATCGGTGAAGGGTTGGTTCTCGTCCAGCTTGGCAAGGTCCGCGAGCTTCGCCTCGATGCCCCTGACATAGCCGATTTCGCCGAGCCGTATCAATTCGCGCACATGCTCTATCCCGGGGCTCTTCATCGGCAGCGCCGGCTTAGGCAGAACCGGTGCCGAGGCATCGGCATAGACCCATTTCAGGCCGAGATGCAGGGCGAGCTTGTCGCGAAGCTGGCGGATATCGATCGGCTTGGCGATGGCGTCATTATGGCTGTCGTCGCTGTCCTTGTCGGCGGCGCCGTCACCGATATTGGCCGACAGCATCAGGATCGGCGCCATCTGGCCGCTCTCCCTCAGCCGCGAGACCAGCTGCCAGCCGTTCATGCCCGGCATGGAGATATCGACGAGAAAGAGATCGGGCTTGATGCCCTCGATCAGCGTCAAGCAGTCCGGCCCGCCGGTGGCCGTTAGCACGATGAAATCGAGCGGCGACAGCACCTCGCGCATCAGTTCGCGATGGTCCTCATTGTCGTCGACGACGACGATGGTGCGGCGTGGGCCTTCATAGCCGACGATCCGCTGCTCCTGCGCCGGCGGCTTCATCGGCCGGATCACCGCCGACAGCATCAGGCGCACCCGGAAGGTCGAGCCCTTGTCCTTCTCGCTGACGACGGCGATCTCGCCGCCCAGCGTGTTGGTGAGCAATTGCGTGATGGTGAGGCCAAGGCCGAGGCCCGGCATCGGGCGGATGCTCTCGGCCTCGCCGCGCTGGAAGGGCTCGTAGATGCGGGTGAGGTCCTTCTCGGCGATGCCACGGCCGGTATCGGCAATGGTGAAGGTCGCGACCTGGCTGCGATAACCGACCTCAAAACGAACGCCGCCGGCGTCGGTAAACTTGATGGCGTTGGAGAGCAGATTGACGAGGATCTGCCGCAGCCGCTTCTCATCGGTGCGGACATAGTCCGGCAGGGCGGCGGTGGGCTCGTAAACGAAGACAAGACCCTTGGCCTGCGCCTGCGGGCGGAACATGTCGACGATCTGGTCGAGAAAGTCCTTGATATTGATTTCGTTGGAATAGACCTGCAGGCGGCCAGCCTCGATCTTGGAAATATCCAGCAGCCCATCGATCAGCCCCGACAGGTGCTCGGCGCTGCGGCGGATGACCTTCAGCGAGGATTGCCGCGGCGCCGGAATGGTCTCGTCGCGCTCGAGGATCTGGGCATAGCCGAGCACGGCGTTGAGCGGCGTCCGCAATTCGTGGCTGAGGCCGACGACATAGCGGCTCTTGGCGCGGTTTGCCGCCTCCGCCGCCTCCTTCGCGCTCTGCAAGGCGGCGTCCGTCTTCTTGTGCGCGGCGATTTCCTTCAGCAGCAGCGTGTTCTGGCGCGAGGATTCCTCCTCGGCGACGACGCGGCTGTCGTGGGCGAGCACATAGAACCAGCAGACGACACCGGCAATGACGGCAAAGACGAAGAAGACGATCAGGATGGTGCGGTCAACCACTTGCGCCGTCTCGGGCGAGGCGGAGCCGACCTGATGTGCGATCATTGCGAGGATTGCGCCGACGGCCGTCAAGGCCAAAGCGACAGCGATGCCGTAGCGGCCGAGGCGGGTGGCGAGCTTGGCGACGATGGTTTCCGGTAGCAGTGTCTTTGCGACGGTGCCGACCTGCGTGTTGAGCCGCGCCTTCGGTTTGCACATGTCGTGGCAGCGGCTGTCGAGCGAGCAGCAGAGCGAACAGATCGGTGCTGCATAGGCCGGACACCAGGCCATGTCCTCCGGCTCGAAGGGATGTTCGCAGATCGAGCAGGTGATGGTGCTGAGGTTCTTCCAGCTCTGGCGCGGCTTGCGGGCGAGATAGAACTTGCCCTTGGTCGCCCAGGCGATGGTGGGCGAGGCGATCAGCGCGATGACCAGGGTAATATAGGGGGCGAGTGAGGCGGCAACCGCGCCGAAGACGCCGAAATGGGCGATCAACGAGATCGTCGCCGATAGAGCCATGGCGCCGAGCCCGACCGGGTTGATGTCATAGAGATGGGCGCGCTTGAACTCGATGCCGGGCGGAGCAAGGCCGAGCGGCTTGTTGATGAAGAGATCGGCGGAGATGGTGCAGAGCCAGGCCATGGCGATGATCGAGAAGATGCCCAGCGTCTCCTCCAGCAGCTTGTAGATGCCGAGTTCCATCAGGAGCAGGGCGATGGCGACGTTGAAGATCAACCAGATGACGCGGCCGGGATGGCTATGGGTCAGCCGCGAGAAGAAATTCGACCAGGCGAGCGAGCCGGCATAGGCGTTCATCACGTTGATCTTCAATTGCGAGATCATGACGAAGGCGGCCATCAGCAGCAGTGCTGCATTGTGCCAGGGGATCATGTAGCCGAAGGCGGTGAGATACATCTGTGCCGGGTCGGCGGCGCGATCGGCGGGCACGCCCGAGCTCAAGGTCAGGACGACGAGAAACGAGCCGGCCAGCAGCTTCGGTGCGCCGATGATCACCCAGCCGGGGCCGGCGAGAAAGATCACCAGGCGATGCCGCCACTTGCGGTGACCTTCCGGGGGCAGGAAGCGCAGGAAGTCGGCCTGCTCGCCGATCTGCGACATCAGCGCCAGGATGACGGCTGATGCCGCGCCGAATTCGACGAGATTGAAGGGAGCAGCGCTTCCGGACACGCCCGAGGCATGATGGATGCCGGCAAAAGCGCGCCAGAGATCGAATTTTCCCCAGTCGGAAAAGGCGATGAAGGCGAAGGGTAGGACATTGAGGACGATCCAGAACGGCTGCGTCAGCAGCTGGAACCGGCTGATCAGGCTAACCCCGTGCGTGACCAGCGGAATGACCATGACGGCGCTGATGATATAGCCGATCCATAGCGGGATACCGAGCGTCAGCTCCAGTGCCCCCGACATGATCGAGGCCTCGATCGCAAACAGCATGAAGGTGAAGCTGGCATAGATCAGCGAGGTGATGGTCGAGCCGATATAGCCGAAGCTCGCGCCGCGCGTCAGAAGGTCGATGTCGACGCCGTGGCGGATGGCATAGCGGCTGATCGGCAGGCCGATCGCCAGCATGGCGATGCTGGCGACGATGATGGCGTAAAAGGCGTTGGTGGTGCCGTAGGAAAGCGTGATGGCGCCGCCGATCGCCTCCAGCGCCAGGAAAGAGATGGCGCCGATCGCCGTCTGCGAGATGCGCTGCGAGGAAAATTGCCGGGCGCTCTTGGCGGTGAAGCGCAGGGCATAGTCTTCCAGCGTCTGGTTCGCGACCCAGCGGTTATATTCGCGTCTTACCGGAATGATGCGTTGCCGCGCTGCCATGCCAACCCTTCAGCAGTTCCGCCACAGTGTTCCGGCGGTCCAGAGATGTCGTAACACGGATCGATACGGCGCTTAAGGGCATGAAAGTGGCATAGACTGCACATTTCGCCCCGGCATCTACGTCATATTACGTATGTGGTTTCCCCCGGTGCTGCCGGATATTCCGGGCAGGCAACGGTTAATCTTCGTTTACGAGCCGTTGCGGCAGATAAAAAGAGGGGAACTAAACATGAAATTAAAGACTCTCGTCTCCGGCGCGCTTTTGGGCGCCATCATGTCGACAACGGCATTCCATGGAGCCTTTGCTGCCGACGACACCATCAAGGTCGGCGTTCTCCACTCGCTTTCGGGCACCATGGCAATTTCGGAAACGACGCTGAAAGACGCCATGCTGATGCTCATCGACGAGCAGAACAAGAAGGGCGGTGTTCTCGGGAAGAAGCTTGAGCCCGTCGTCGTCGATCCCGCCTCCGATTGGCCGCTGTTTGCCGAAAAGGCGCGTGAGCTCATCCAGAAAGACAAGGTCTCGGCCGTGTTCGGCTGCTGGACCTCGGTGTCGCGCAAATCGGTCCTGCCAGTGTTCAAGGAACTGGACTCGATCCTATTCTACCCCGTCCAGTTCGAAGGTGAAGAGTCCGAGCGCAACGTCTTCTACACGGGCGCTGCTCCGAACCAGCAGGCGATCCCCGCCGTCGATTACCTGATGAAGAACGAAGGCGTGCAGCGCTGGGTGCTCGAAGGCACCGACTATGTCTATCCGCGCACGACCAACAAGATCCTCGAAGCCTATCTGAAGTCCAAGGGCGTCAAGGACGAAGACATCATCACCAATTACACGCCTTTCGGTTTCTCCGACTGGCAGACGGAAGTCTCGAAGATCAAGGCTTTCGGCGCCGCCGGCAAGAAGACCGCCGTGGTCTCCACCATCAACGGCGACGCCAATGTTCCCTTCTACAAGGAACTTGGCAACCAGGGCGTCAAGGCGGAAGACATTCCGGTCGTCGCCTTCTCGGTCGGCGAAGAAGAACTGGCCGGCGTCGATACCAAGCCGCTGGTCGGCCATCTCGCCGCCTGGAACTACTTCCAGTCCGTCGATACGCCTGCCAATGCCGCCTTCATCAAGGAATGGCACGCCTACACCAAGAATGACAAGCGCGTCACCAACGACCCGATGGAAGCTGCCTATATTGGCTTCAACATGTGGGTGAAGGCCGTCGAAAAGGCCGGCACGACCGATCCGGACAAGGTGATCGACGCGCTCGTCGGCGTCTCGGTTCCGAACCTCTCGGGCGGCTATGCCACGATGATGCCGAACCACTACATCACCAAGCCGGTGCTGATCGGCGAAGTGCAGGAAAACGGCCAGTTCGACATCGTTTCGCAGACCCCGGAAGTCGTCGGCGACGAATGGTCCGACTATCTGCCGGACAGCAAGGATCTGATCTCGGATTGGCGCCTGCCAATGAACTGCGGCAACTTCAACGTTGCCACTGGCAAGTGCGGCGGCAAGGGTTCCTGAGTTCCGCCGATTTGACGCAAGACCGTCGCGGGCAGGCTTCTCTGCCCGCGACAGCTTGAGGGGACAAGCGCGATGTTTGACAAATTCGCTTACCGCATAGCCTTGGCGCTCGTCGCCGGCTTTTGCCTGATGCTGGTACTGACCGCCACGGCGCTGCGCGCTGAGGAGGATGCACATAGCCTCATCAACGCGCTTGGTCCGGCGAACTTCCAGCAGGCCGACGAGATCGTCAAGAACCTGGCCAAGACCGGCGATCCCAAGGTGGTGCCGGCCTTGCAGGCTTTCTCGGATGGCGATCTCTATGTCCGCAAATCCGACAATCAGGTCTTCATCGCCAAATCCTCCGGCGATGCCATGAGCCTGATCGACCCGGTCACCGGGCAGGCGGTCGGCGAGGAAGCCAAGGGCAACCTCACGAAAATCAAGATCAACAACAATCTCCGTCGCTCGGTCCGTGCGGCACTCGGCGGCTTGACGCTGTTGAGCCCGGATCGCGGCGTGCGGCTGGAGGCGGCGCAATCGGTACTGAAATCGCCGAGCCCGGATTCGCTGGAGGTGCTGGAGGCAGCCCTTCAGAACGAAAAGGACGGCGAAATTCGCGGCGTGTTGGAAAAGGCGCGCGCGGTTGCCGTGCTTGGCTCCGATCGTCCGCTGGAGCAGAAGAAAGCGGCGATCGAAACGATCAAGACCGAAGGCGGACGTGACGCCATCGGTATTCTCTCCTCCGTTTCCGTCGATGACAGTCTGAAGCCCGATATCACCGCCGCCATTGCCGGTATCCAGGATCAATTGCAGATCTGGGATGCGGTGCAGAATGTCTGGTACGGCCTGTCGCTCGGTTCGGTGCTGCTGCTGGCCGCCATCGGCCTTGCCATCACCTTCGGGGTCATGGGCATCATCAATATGGCGCATGGCGAAATGGTGATGCTCGGGGCCTATTCCACCTTCATGGTCCAGAGCGTTATTCGCACGTCTTATCCGGAACTCTTCGACTGGTCGCTGGCGATCGCCTTGCCTGTCGCGTTTGTGGTGACGGGTGCGGTCGGTCTCGTCATCGAGCGCGGCGTCATCCGCTTTCTCTATGGCCGGCCGCTGGAAACGCTGCTTGCCACCTGGGGCATTTCGCTGATCCTGCAACAGGCGGTGCGTTCGATCTTCGGCCCGACCAATCAGGAAGTCGGGAATCCCTCCTGGATGTCCGGTTCCTTCGATCTCGGCTATCTCTCGATCACCTGGAACCGCCTCTGGATCATCGTCTTCGCGCTCGGCGTCTTCGTTACCTTGCTGTTGCTGCTGAAGCGTTCGGCCTTCGGGCTGCAGATGCGCGCGGTGACACAGAACCGGCGCATGGCCTCCTCGATGGGCATTCGCACGCCCTGGGTCGATGCCTTCACCTTCGCGCTCGGCTCCGGCATTGCCGGCATGGCGGGCGTGGCACTCTCGCAGATCGATAATGTCTCGCCGAACCTTGGCCAGAGCTACATCATTGACAGCTTTATGGTCGTGGTGTTCGGCGGCGTCGGCAATCTCTGGGGCACGCTGGTCGGCGCCTTCTCGCTCGGCATCCTAAACAAATTCCTTGAGCCCTATGCGGGCGCGGTGCTCGGCAAGATCCTGGTGCTCGTCCTCATCATCCTCTTTATTCAGAAACGTCCGCGCGGGCTCTTCGCCCTCAAGGGCAGGGCGGTGGAAGCATGATCACGGCCTTTCTCCTTCGTTCTCTCGACCGCCGCATCAGCATCGCTATCGCGATATTGATTGCGGTCGCTTTCCTCGTGCCGCTGTCGAACCTGTTGTTGCCGGAAACCAGCGCGCTGCATGTGCCGACCTACCTGATGTCGCTGTTCGGCAAATATCTGACCTATGCGTTGCTCGCCTTGGCACTTGATCTCGTCTGGGGTTATTGCGGCATTCTCTCGCTCGGCCACGGCGCCTTCTTCGCGCTCGGTGGCTATGCGATGGGCATGTATCTGATGCGGCAGATCGGCACGCGCGGCACCTATGGCAACCCTATCCTGCCGGACTTCATGGTCTTTCTGAACTGGAAGGAACTGCCCTGGTTCTGGTACGGCTTCGATCACTTCTGGTTCGCGATGATCATGGTGCTGGCGGCGCCCGGCCTGCTTGCCTTCATCTTCGGCTGGTTCGCCTTCCGCTCACGCGTCAACGGCGTCTACCTGTCGATCATCACGCAGGCGATGACCTATGCGTTGCTGCTTGCCTTCTTCCGCAACGATATGGGCTTCGGCGGTAACAACGGCCTCACCGATTTCAAGGATATCCTTGGCTTCAACATCCAGGCCGACGGTACGCGCGCGACGCTCTTTGCCATCACGGCGCTGCTTCTGGCGCTGGCGCTGATGCTGTCCTCGGCGATTGTGCGCTCGAAATTCGGCAAGGTACTGGTTGGTGTGCGTGACGCTGAGAGCCGGACGCGCTTCCTCGGCTATCGGGTCGAGCACATGAAGCTCTTCGTCTTCGTCGTGTCGGCGATGATGGCCGGGATTGCCGGTGCGCTCTATGTGCCGCAGATCGGCATCATTAACCCCGGCGAATTCGCCCCCGCCAATTCCATCGAAGTGGTCATCTGGACGGCGGTCGGTGGTCGCGCAACGCTGATCGGCCCGATCATCGGCGCCATCCTCGTCAATGGCGGCAAGACGATCTTCACCGGCCTGTTCCCGAGTTTCTGGCTCTTTGCGCTTGGCGGCCTCTTCGTCGCGGTGACGCTCTTCCTGCCCAAGGGCATCGTCGGCACGGCGGCGCAGTATATTGGCAATGGTCGCAAGCCCGTCAGCCCGAAGCCGAAGGCCGAGGAAGAGGAAGCCAGCAAGACCATTCAGGCGGCGGAGTAAGAGCATGATCCCTGATATCAAACCCAACAGCATGCTCTATCTCAACAACGTCTCCGTCTCTTTCGATGGTTTCAAGGCGCTGAATTCGCTGTCGATCGTCATCGAACCGGGCGAGCTGCGCGCCATCATCGGCCCGAACGGTGCCGGCAAGACGACGATGATGGACATCATCACCGGCAAGACGCGGCCCGATGAGGGCGAGGTGTTCTTCAACGGCCAGATCGATCTCACAAAGAAGGATGAGGCCGATATCGCCCAGCTCGGCATCGGTCGCAAATTCCAGAAGCCGACCGTCTTTGAAAGCCATACGGTTTGGGACAATCTCGAGCTGGCGCTCAACCGCAAGCGCGGCGTTTTCTCGACGCTGTTCTATCGCCTGACACCCGCCGATAGCGACCGCATCCACGAAATCCTCGACACGGTGCGGCTTTCGCACCGCCGCGACGAGCTGGCCGCCAATCTTTCGCATGGGCAGAAGCAATGGCTGGAGATCGGCATGTTGCTCGCGCAGGAGCCGAAGCTGCTTTTGGTCGATGAGCCCGTTGCCGGCATGACCGATGCCGAGACGGCGGAGACGGCGGTGTTGCTGAAGGAAATCGCCAAGACGCGGTCGGTGGTGGTGGTGGAGCACGACATGGGCTTCATCCGCGACCTCGGCGTCAAGGTGACGTGTCTGGCGGAAGGGTCTGTGCTGGCCGAAGGGTCGATCGATTTCGTCAGTAGCGATCCGAAGGTGATCGAAAATTATCTGGGGCGATGAGATGCTGACAGTCGAAAACGCAAATCTGCATTATGGCGCCGCACAGGCGCTGCGCGGCATCTCGATCAAGGCCGAGATGGGCAAGATCACCTGCGTGCTCGGGCGCAACGGCGTCGGCAAGAGTTCGCTGTTGCGCGCCGTCACCGGCCAGCATGCGCTGTCGGCGGGCACGGTCGCCTTTAACGGTGTGACGCTGAACGGCATGGCGCCGTTTGCTCGCGCCAAACAGGGCATCGGCTATGTGCCGCAGGGCCGTGAAATCTTTCCGCTGCTGACGGTGAAGGAGAATCTTGAGACTGGATTTGCGCCGGTGCCGCGCCGCGATCGCATTATTCCCGACGATATTTACAATCTGTTCCCTGTGCTGAAATCCATGCTGTCGCGTCGTGGCGGCGATCTCTCAGGCGGCCAGCAGCAACAGCTGGCGATCGGCCGGGCGATGGTGACGCGGCCGAGGATATTGGTGCTGGACGAACCGACGGAGGGCATCCAGCCGTCGATCATCAAGGATATCGGCCGGGCGATCCGCTATCTCCGGGATTCCACCGGTATGGCGATCCTGCTGGTCGAGCAATATCTCGACTTCTGCCGCGAGCTTGCTGACTACGTCTACATCATGGACCGCGGCGAGATCGTTCATGAGGGTCTGGCGGAGACGCTGGATACGCCCGAGGCCCGCCGGCATCTGACGGTCTGAGACCGTTGCCTCTGTTTTCATCGTCTGGCGAAAAATGCAGCGGCGGCCGGCTTGCTCAGAGCCGGGGTTTCGGGCAGTCGCATAAGGCACAGAAATTGCTTGCGTTTGTTCCCTGTCGGGTTTCAATGACCTGCGATGACATGATGGGTTAAGTGGAGAAACGGGATGACGGTGGCAGCGGCAAGCACGAGACCGCAGAGGGCGCGCGGACGCGGCCATCTGGCGGCCAAGGCGCTTGATGGGCGTACGCGTCTTGCCGAGCTTTTCCAGGAGGGGTCGGCGAAGATCCGCCTGCCCGCCACGTTCGACAGCTCCATGGAAGCGGTCATCATCAACACCGCCGGCGGCCTGACCGGCGGCGACCGCATGGATTGGAGTGTCGTCGCCGGGCCGGGCACACGCATCGACGTGACCACGCAGGCCTGCGAGAAGATCTACAAGGCATCCGATAGCACTGCTGAAGTCGTGACCTCGATCAGGGCCGGCGCCGGTGCGCGCGTCGACTGGTTGCCGCAGGAGACCATTCTGTTCGATCGCGCTTCGCTGTTCCGCAGGCTCGATGTCGATCTCGACGAGACGGCTGAATTCCTGGCGGTCGAGGCGATCCTGTTGGGGCGAAAGGCCATGGGCGAGGCGATGCGGCAGGGGCTGTTCCGCGACCGCTGGCGTATTCGTCGCGCCGGGCGGCTGATCCATGCCGAGGAATTGCGGCTCGATGGTGATGTCGCGGCCCTGACCGCCGAGCATGCCATGTTGAGCGGACAGGTCGCCTTTGCGACGCTGCTTTATGCCGGGCCGCTGGCGGAGACTTATCTCGCCCAGGTGCGGCCGCTCGTCGAAGGGCACATGGGCGGCGCCAGCCAATGGCGCGACAAGCTGGTGGTGCGGCTGGCGGCGTCCGACGGCTTTGCCCTTAGAAAAATCCTGATCCCGGTCATTTCAGCCTTGCGCAACGGAGCGCCTGTGCCGAAAGTCTGGAATCTGTAGTTCCGGCATGATCCCAAAAAGTGTGAAGCGGTTTTTGGACAAGATCATGCAAAATCTAACAATCACATAGGTAGGCGATGAACCTCACTCCGAGAGAAAAAGACAAGCTGTTGATTTCCATGGCGGCTATCGTGGCGCGGCGTCGGCTGGAGCGCGGCGTCAAGCTCAACTATCCCGAAGCCATCGCGCTGATCTCCGATTTCGTCGTCGAAGGCGCTCGGGACGGCCGCCCGGTCGCCGAGCTGATGGAGGCCGGCGCCCATGTCATCACCCGCGATCAGGTGATGGAAGGGATTGCCGAGATGATCCATGACGTGCAGGTCGAGGCGACGTTTCCAGATGGAACGAAGCTGGTGACCGTGCACGAGCCGATCCGCTGAGCGACGGCAGAGGAGAAAGACCATGATCCCAGGCGAAATCATTGCCGCAAGCGGCGATATCGAACTCAACGTCGGTGCGCCGACCGTGACGCTGGAGGTCTCCAATACGGGCGACCGGCCGGTGCAGGTCGGCAGCCACTATCATTTTGCCGAGACCAATGGCGGCCTGTCTTTCGATCGGGACAAGGCGAGAGGTATGCGGCTCGATATTCCGGCGGGAACCGCCGTGCGTTTCGAGCCGGGCCAGACGCGCTCGGTGACGCTGATCCCGCTGTCCGGCAAGCGCGAAGTCTACGGCTTCCGCCAGCAGGTCATGGGCAAGCTCTAAGGCTTGCCGGGGAGGCGACATGTTTTTGAGATTGGTTGCATCCGGCGCGTTCGTCGCTGTGATTTTGATGTGCGGCTCGGCCTTTGCGCAAAATGATCCGCAGGTCGATTGTGATAATGCCGAGACGCAGCCGGACCTGAACGTCTGCTCGCAACGCGCTTATGATACCGCCGATAAGGCATTGAACGAGCAGTATAAGAAGACGCGTGCCGCGATGGTGGCTATCGATGACGATCTGGATGCTGACCTCAAGGGGGCTGAAAAAGAGCTGCTGAAGGCGCAGCGCGCCTGGCTCGATTATCGCGACGGGCAGTGTGAGGCCGAAGGATTCCAGGCGGCTGGCGGGTCCTTGCGGCCTATGCTTGTTACCGGATGCAAGGCAACATTGACGAAAGCGCGGACGAAGGAGTTGAAGGCGCTGGCGGATGGGTTGGAGGGCGCGCAGTGAGCGCGAAACGCAGGATCATGGTCGTCGGCAACGGCGAGATTGCGGAGGGAGCGTCGAAGGAGATCGACGCCGCCGACATGGTCGTGCGTTTCAATGATTGCCGCTCGTTCGGGGCGGGCGGCAGCCGCACCGATATCGTTGCGGTCTGCAATACTGGCAGGCCCGCCCGCGCCATGCTTGGCTCCGCCGAATGGCGCAAGAGCCCGTCTGTCGCGGTCGCGTCGGAGATCTGGAGCGTGCGCGATCCCCGCAAGTTTGCGGCCTTGCGTGCGCCGCTTGCCCTTTCACATCCGGAACTCAATGATTTCTGCGACGATTATACCGATCAGTTCACCGCCTTCAGCCGCGCAACCGGCAAGCGCCATGTCGTTATCGACCAATCCGTTCATGAGCGTGTCGACGAGGCGCTTTTGGCGCATGAGCCGGGTTCTTATGTCGTGCCGAGCAGCGGCCTGGTCGTGATCGGCGCGCTGCTTTTACTCCACCCCGACGATGACATCGCCATCACCGGCTTCAGCCACACCGGCTGGGACGGTCACCCCTTCGTGGCGGAGAAGCGATTGGTCGATTTTTATGTTTCCCTTGGCCGCCTCCGGCGCATCGCCAACACAACACCCATTCTTTCCTCCCAAGGAGCCTGATTCATGTCCTATAAAATCTCCCGCGCCGCCTATGCCAACATGTTCGGGCCGACCACTGGCGACAAGGTGCGGCTTGCCGATACCGAGCTCTTCATCGAGGTCGAGAAGGATTTCACCACCTATGGCGAAGAGGTGAAGTTCGGCGGCGGCAAGGTCATTCGAGATGGCATGGGGCAGAGCCAGGTGACGCGGGCGAACGGTGCCGTCGATACCGTCATCACCAACGCGTTGGTCCTTGATCACTGGGGCATCGTCAAGGCCGATGTCGGCCTGAAGAACGGCCGCATCGCCGCGATCGGCAAGGCCGGCAATCCGGACACCCAGCCGGGGATCACGATCATCATCGGCCCTTCGACGGAAATCATTGCCGGCGAGGGCAAGATCCTGACCGCTGGGGGCATGGACGCGCATATCCACTTCATCTGCCCGCAACAGATCGAGGAGGCGCTGATGAGCGGCGTAACGACCATGCTCGGCGGCGGTTCCGGGCCTGCGCATGGCACGCTTGCAACCACCTGCACCGGTGCCTGGCATATCGAGCGGATGATCGAAAGCTTCGATGCCTTTCCGATGAACCTCGCGCTTGCCGGCAAGGGGAATGCATCGCTGCCGGCCGCCCTTGAGGAAATGGTGCTGGCTGGCGCGTCTTCGCTGAAGCTGCACGAGGATTGGGGCACGACGCCGGCCGCGATTGATTGCTGCCTGAGCGTCGCCGACGAGTATGATGTGCAGGTGATGATCCACACGGATACGTTGAATGAAAGCGGCTTCGTCGAAGACACGATCGGCGCCATCAAGGGCCGCACCATCCATGCTTTTCATACCGAAGGTGCCGGTGGCGGCCATGCGCCCGACATCATCAAGATCTGCGGCCAGTCGAACGTCATCCCGTCTTCGACCAACCCGACGCGGCCCTATACGGTTAACACGATTGCCGAGCATCTCGACATGCTGATGGTCTGCCATCACCTGTCGCCGTCGATCCCGGAAGACATCGCCTTCGCGGAAAGCCGCATCCGTAAGGAGACGATCGCGGCGGAAGATATCCTCCACGATATCGGCGCCTTCTCGATCATCTCCTCCGACAGCCAGGCCATGGGTCGCGTCGGCGAAGTGGCGATCCG